>NZ_JBHZTC010000029.1:0-29351 GCF_042879195.1 Kocuria nitroreducens | reverse complement strand
ACCCAAGACTAGAAATCGATGAACTGATCCCGATCAGCTCACAAGAAAATCAACGTCGGCGCATCCAGGCTCAGCCGCCCGACCGTGAAGCTGGCACCTGCCACGTCATCCGCGAGGATCACCCTGAGCACCTCAGTGGGAGAGTAGAACGTCTGCCCAGCCATGAGTGTAAGCGCGAACATGGCCACGATGAGGACTGTCAGCACGGTGGTGACGGTGCGGCGGCGGTGCGTCCGGCGCCCGCGATCGTGGGCGACGGCCTGCCTGGTGGTCAGCTGGACGGTCACAGGGCGCGGACTTTCTGCCGGCGGACGATGTGGATGAAGAACGGTGCGCCGATCAGGGCGGTGACGATCCCGACGTCGATCTCAGCCGGCCGGGCCACGATGCGCCCGAGAACATCGGCGGCCGTGAGCAGGGCCGCCCCGACGAGGGCGGAGCAGGGCAGCAACCAGCGGTGGTCCACCCCGATGATGAGCCGGCAGGCATGGGGGACGACCAGGCCGACGAACCCGATGGGCCCGGTCACCGCGGTTGCGGCCCCGCACAGCACGACCGCTCCGAGGGCGGCCCCGGCACGTGCCGCAGCCACGCGTTCACCGAGGCCGGCCGCGAGGTCGTCGCCCAGCGCCAGAGAGTTCAGGGAGCGGGCGGAGCACAGACAGATGACGAGTCCTACCGCGAGGAAGGGCAGGACCTGTTGAACGCTCTGGGTGGTCCCGCCGCCCACGCCGCCGATCTGCCAGGACCGCACGCCGTCGGCGATGTCGCCGCGCGGGAGCACGACGGCGCTGATGAGCGAGGTCAGCGCCGCGGAGGACGCGGCTCCGGCCAGGGCCAGTTTCAGGGGAGTGGCACCGCCACGCCCCAAGGAGCCGATGACGTAGACGAGGACGGCCGTGATGGCGGCCCCGACGATCGCGGTCCAGATGAAGCTCGTGGCGGAGGTCAGGCCGAAGAACGCGATCCCGGTGACCACCGCCAGCGACGCCCCGGTGTTCACGCCCAGGATCCCGGGATCGGCCAGGGGATTGCGGGTCACGCCCTGCATGACCGCCCCGGACACGGCCAGGGCCGCACCGACGACGAGCGCCAGCAGGGTGCGCGGGATGCGTTTGGCGACGGCGGCCTGGCCGAAGCCCTCGGTCGAGCCGCCGAGAGCGGCGACGATGTCGGAATGGGCGACCTCGCGCGAGCCCACGGTGATCGAGGCCAGCACCAGTGCCGCCAGGACCCCGATCAGGACGAGCGTCCACCACGGGAGCACCCCGCGTGGGCGTGCCGCTGCGGGGCGTCCACGCGGGGTCCGGTGCCGGTGCGGATCACGGTGCCTGGTCGGCGGCGGCGTCCAGCAGCGACAGGTAGTCCTCCAGGACCCAGGAGATCGACAGCGGCGTCGGGTTCGCCGCGGTGCCCAGCGGGTCGTCGCCGGGCAGATTAACCACCGCGTCGTTGGCCACCGCGGGCATCTGCGACAGCAGCGGGTCCTCCTTCAGGGCGGTGACCAGCTCGTCCCCGCCGTAGGTCACGATGATGTCGACGTCGTTGAAGGCGTCGGCCTGCTCCGCACTCTGCGTCAGGGAGAACTGCTCCGTGCCCGCGGAGGCCTCGGCGACGCTGTCCGGTGTGGTCAGGCCCAGGTCCTCGAAGAACATCGCTCGGGTGTCGTGGGTGGTGTAGAAGCTGACCTCGCTCAGATCGGTGGTGTCCACGTGCGTGAGGAACATCGCCGACCGGTCCTGGATCTGCGGGTGCTCGGCGACCGTGTCGGTGATCTCCTGCTCCAGGTTGGAGATCAGCTGCTCGCCCTCCTGGGCCATGCCCAGTGCCTGGCTGTTCAGCTGGATCATCTCCCGCCACGGGGTCCCCCAGGCGGTCTCCGGATAGGCGACCACCGGGGCGATCTCGTTGAGGGTGTCGTAGTCCTCCTGGGTCAGCCCCGAGTACGCCGCGAGAATCACGTCCGGCCGACTGTCCGCGACCGCCTCGAAGTCGATGCCGTCGGTCTCGTCGAACAGCACCGGGGTCTCCGCGCCCAGCTCCTCCAGCTTCTCGTCGACCCACGGCAGCACGCCGTCGCCGTCGTCATCGCCGAAATTGGCCGCCGCCATGCCCACCGGAACCACCCCCAGTGCCAGCGGAACCTCGTGGTTGGCCCAGTTCACCGTCGCGACACGCTCCGGTCTGGCCTCGATGGTCGTCGTCCCCAGCGCGTGCTCGATGGTGACCGGCGTCCAGTCCCCACCCGCCTCCGCGCCCTCGCTCGAGGACGAGACGGAGCAGCCGGCAAGTCCGACGGTGAGCACCGTGGCCGCAGAGAGCGTGATGAGTCTGAAGGGGCGAGACATGGTGGCCTTTCGGGCTGGAGCCGTGCAGCAGACGGCGGGAACATGGGTGGTCACGGGGCACGGCGGAAGGGTGCTCCGAGTACTCAGCGGCGGCGGGAGCGGCCAGCAGCAGGCGGCTGCCCGGATCGCGGACAGCCTTCTGCTGGACGGCCTGGCGAGGCCGAAATAAGGGTGTCCTTACTTCTGCTGAACCGTAACACGATCCCACAGCATTAGCGCACACACTCATGTGCTATTGCCGCCCGGGGGCTCGACCCATGGTCCCGGCCGGGCGGGCGCCCGCGCCTTGAGTTCGAGGCGAGCCCCGAGGTGTCTCGCCCGGTGTGCCGCAACGACACCGTGCGCGCGCAGGCCGTCGTCGAAACGCCCGCCGACGGCGACCTCCGCCCCATGAGCGCCGCCCGGAGCGGAGCTGACGTGGGTGGTGCACCGGCGCCTCGACTCCCCCACCCGGTGTCCGGACGAGGCGGCTCGGGCACTCCGCCCGCGGTCGAGTGGAGCGTGGACCATGGGGGCAGGCCACCATCGGGGCCCAGCGAGATGAAGGTACCGCAACGCGCTGCACCAGCAGGCTCGTGCACCTCAGGCGCGGTCGACCCATTCCACGGCAAGGCCGTCGCGCTGCCCGAATCGCTCCAGATGAGACCCCACCACCTTCTGGACCCGCTCGAGCCCCTCGCGAGTCTCGGACTGAGCACGAAGCTCCAGGGCGTGGTCGCCGGGCACGAGCAGGCAGCTGCCGACGGTGAGGACGATCCGAGGTCCTTCGGCCTCGGTGCGGATCTCGGCCTTGTGCCCGAAATGGGAGGCCAGTTGCTTGGCGTAGCGCGCAGCCGTCTCGGTGGCCACCGCCGCCCGGGCGACGTGGGCCGTGACGGCGGGATCGATGCGAGGTCGAGCCATGGACTGATCTCCTGAGTGTTGGACGACGCGGGACACCCGCAACCTTGGTGGGCTGAAGGTCGGCGGTGAGGATCGAGCACGGGAGCGGGCCCCGCCTTATTACGTCAATAAAGTGTTCGCTAATGTTGTTTCGACTGCTACAGTCTGCCACAGCGGAGTGAGGTAAGGCGTTCCTAACCTCCTCCGTGCGACACCCGACCGGGGACCACGCCGTGGGTCCCGGGGGGCTCCGTTGCGGCTGAACGACACCCGAGGTGCGCTGGTCCTCGCCACCCGGTGTGCCCCGGCTGTCGTTCAGCCGCGATCGAGCACCGCCGACACGTCTGCCGAAGGGAGCCACCGTGGGGTCTCCGAAGATTTCTGTGGTCGCGGTGATCGACCTGGACGGCAAGCACGTGCGCCTGGTCGTCACCGGCCTACTCACCATGGACACCCAGTCCGCCCTGCACCCCCTGATCCGCGTGGCCAAGGTCCTGACCCCGGTCACCCGGGTGGTCGTGGACCTCACCGACGCCCGGATCACCGACACCGCCGCCATGGAGGCCTTCGTTCGACACGCCGGGGAAGGGCACACCGCGCCCGGACAACCCGCCCTGCGGCCGGAGCCCGTGGCCGGTGGCGCACGGGGTGAACCTCACCGACTCGCATCGGTCGGTCCAGGTGTTCGGCGCCAACCGGCTCCCGCGAACGTTCCGAGCCTCTGCAGCGGCCCCTGTCCTTCCGGAAACGTCCCAGCCCGATCCCCAGGAGCATCATGGATCCTTTCGACGACCCGCACGCCGAGGTGCGCGTGGTGATCGACAGCCACGGCCACCCCTGCCTCTGGCCCGCGCCCTGCCCGGTGCCCTTCGGCTGGACCACCGCCCTGTGCCCAGCACCCCGCCACGAAGCCCAGACCTATCTGGACTGCCACCCCAGCGCACCCGCCCTCGACGCAGACGCACGGTCGCCGGCTCGTTGACGGCCGGTCCTGCGCGAGGGCTGTGGAGAGGCCGGCACGCGATCGCATCCGGCACCGGACATTCCGCCGCACGAAGCCCTCACTGATCGGCATCTCCACCCTCCTCGTCCGTCCTGGAAGAAAGCGATGCTCATGTCCTCGTACCGACCGATCGCCGTCACCGCGGTGCTCACCCCGCTGCTCCTGGCCGGCTGCGGCACCGACGAAGCCCGAACTCCCACCTCCGACGCCGCGACCGAGACCCCAGCAGCCACGCCGGAAGCCACGACCGCGACCGGCGCGGTGCCCGAAGGGGTCGCCGCCCAGTACGCCACCCTGACCGAAGAGGTCGGGGCCGAGGGCGGGCGCACCTCGTCCGGGGACTGGGAGGTCGCCTACATCGTCGAGCCGGCCGAGCCCTGGTTCGAGACCACCGATGGGGAGCCGGTCCGGCGCGAACCCGCCGCCGGGGAGACGCACCACCTGGAGATCATCCCGATCGAAGCGGCCACCGGTCGTATCGTGCCCGATGTGCCGATCCATCTGGAGGTCCTCGACGACACCGGCGAGGTCGTGGACGAGAAGGAGCTGATGTTCTTCAACGCGGAGTTCTTCCACTACGCGCACAACTTCAGCATCCCGGCCGAAGGCGACTACACCCTGCGTGCTTCTCTGCAACCGCCGGAGTTCACCCGGCATGGGGAGAGCCTCGAAGAGCTGACCCTGCTGGAGCCGGTGACCGTCACCTTCGAAGAGGTCCGTCTGGAGCCCGGAGACTGAGCCCGTGGCACAAGCTGGGCCCCTGGGCTGAGCCGGGACAGGAGGTCGAGGTCAAGGGTTCTCCAACCTGAGACGGACATGATCAAGATGGAGTCCCAGGTGTGAGGGGCCGGGTGCGGTGGGCTTCCCTGCGCCGGACTCCAGGGGCCGGGCCTGACAGGCTGGTCGGTATGCCCGGTGCGGGAGGTGAGGTGGATGCTCCAGCACGGTGCGGTGCGCCTGAAGGCGCGTCTGGTGCGCGGGTGGGCGGCAGCGATCCTGTCCACCTCCCTGGCCGGACTCTCCCACTGTGCCGCTGATGCGTCCACGCCGCATCCGGTGCTGCTGCTGGTGGCGCTGGCGGGGGCGGGCCCAGTGTGCGTGCTGTTGGCCGGGCGCCGGATGGGACCGGTGCGAGGAGAAGTCCTGGTGGAGCCTGGTCGATGCGCTGAGCACCCGGATCATCAGGTGCTGGCGCTGATCATGCCGTTGATTCCGGCGGCGCGTCCGGTGCACCGGACCGGGGCGTTCCTCCACCATGGGCTGCACGGCACCGGGTGGGTGCGTGGCGCCATCTCGCGCAGGGGGCCGCCGGCACCGGTGGTGTGACCGAAGTCCCCTCCGCGCCCCGCACCTGCTGAGCATTGCTCGGCACGGGGCGAGGAGGTTCCACCACCGTCTTCCGGAGACGGGTGAGTCCGTTCGCACCTGCACCACCCGTGGTGGTGCACCCGTCCGGTGCTGCCGGTGGCCACGAACCTGTGGCGACGCCAGGTCGGCCGGCAGCACCGCTGGACCGTCCTCGTTCGGGTTGCTGCTGTGGACACCGGTGCACGGCGAGCGCCTCCGTCTCCGCCCCACGTGTCCGAGTGGTTCCGCCATGTCTGCACCCACCACGTTCCAGCCCCTCCCGCCACTCCACCACCGGCGGCTCCGTCCTCGAGGGGGTGGGGTCGGCAGTTGCTGCTGCGCCTGCACTTCTACATCGGGGTGTTCATCGGCCCCTTCCTGCTCGTCGCCGCCGTCTCGGGGGCTCTGTACGCGTTGAGCCCGCAGCTGGAGAAGGTCCTGTACGCCGAGGCCCTGACCGGCACGACGGTCGAGCAACCGCTGTCCCTGGACGCCCAGGTCGCCGCCGCCCAGACCGCCACCGGCCTTCAGGCCGCCCCGGCGGCGGTGCGCCCGGCCGAGCCCGGGTCCACCACCCGGGTGATGTTCACCGATCCGGCCCTGGGCGCCTCCGCGCACCGGGGCGTGTTCGTGGACCCGGGCACCGGTGAGGTGGTCGGGGAGGAGACCGTCTACGGCACCAGCGGGTCGCTGCCGCTGCGCACCACCATCGGAGAGCTCCACCGCAGCCTGCTGCTGGGCGAACCGGGACGCATCTACAGCGAGCTGGCCGCCTCCTGGCTGTGGGTCATCGCCACCACCGGGCTTCTCCTGTGGGCGGCCCGCTGGCGCAGCACACGAGCCGGGCGCCGGACCCGGGGCCTGCTGGTCCCGGACACCGCCACCACGAACACGTACCGGCGCACCCGGTCCTTCCACGCCGCGACCGGGGTGTGGCTGGGCCTGGGGTTCGTGTTCCTCGCGGCCACCGGGCTGACCTGGTCGACCTATGCGGGGGCCAACGTCACCGAGCTGCGCGCCACCCTGGGCTGGACCACCCCGGCTCTGGAGAAGACCCTGGACCCGGCCCAGGCCCCGGCCGGTGGAGGTGAGCATGCGGAGCACGGGGGCTCCCACCATCACACCGCGATGGTCGAGGCCGCTGGACAGGACGCCGGATCCTTCGACGCGGTGCTGGCCACCGCCCGGGACAACGGCATCGACGCCCAGCTGCTGGAGATCAAGCCCGCCACCGATGCCGGAACGGCGTGGTCCGTGGCCGAGATCGACCGGTCCTGGCCCACCCAGGTCGATGCGGTCGCCGTGGACCCCGCCACCGAGCAGGTCAGCGATCAGGTGCGCTTCGCCGAGTTCGGGCTCGTGGCCAAGCTGGCCCAGTGGGGGGTGGCCGCGCACATGGGGGTGCTGTTCGGGGTTCTCAACCAGCTCGTCCTGGCCGTGCTCGCCCTGGGTCTGGCTGCGATGGTGGTGTGGGGGTACCTGATGTGGTGGCGCCGCCGGCCCACCCGGGCCACCGGAGTGGCGCTCGGTTCCGCCCCGGAGCGCGGGTCGCTGCGCCGGGCACCCCTGCCGGCAGCCGCCGGGATCGCCGTCGTCACAGTGGCCCTGGGAGCGTTCTTCCCGCTGCTGGGGACGAGCCTGGCCGCTTTCCTGGCCCTGGACGTGCTCTTGGGCGTGGTCGCCGCCCGCAGGGCCCGTTCCTCGACCACCTGACCTCGACCTCCCCTGCCGAGACCATCGATCCGTGTCCCGTCGCGGGGGCTCTCCTCTGAGCCCCTGTGCACCCCACGTTCGCGAGGAAGGACATGATTCTCAGGACCACCCGCCCGCGTCGCCCGGCCCTGCGCCGGATCGTCGCCACCGTCGCGGTGGCAGGCGCCCTGACCGGCGTGACCACCACCCCCGCGCTCGCCCATGAGGGGCTCTTCCACTCCACCCCCAGGACGGCCTCGGCGAACTCGACGCCCGTGACCACCTCCGAGCCCGCCGGTCCCCTCAGGCCGTCCCACCCGTGCCGGGGCTGTCCATGGTGTGTCCGGCCGCGGCCAGGTGCTGCCGCGACCAGGACGAAGCCCCCACCGGGAGGGACAGGGCACCTCGCTGCGTACCGGGCACCTGGCCTTCCTGGGCCAGGGTCAGCGACGTCCTGCCACGCTGATGTCGACGTGGACGGGGCGGTGGTCGGAGGCCGGGAACGGGTACTCGCCGGTGAGCTCCGCCCCGGGCTCACCGGGGGCGGGCCACCACACGCCGGCGCCCACAACCCGCAGGTTCTTCGAGGGGAGCACGTAGTCGACCCGCAGGTTGCCCGGGGCGGGGTGGTCGCTGAAGTCGGCGGTGTCGTAAGCGGGATCGGAGACGTGTGTCAGGTTCGCCTCGCCCTGGCGGGCCGCGGCCTCGGGACCGCCCGCGGAAGCCGGCAGCGGGTCCTGTACCCGCGGGTGCTCCAGCAGCTGCTGGATCGCCCCGGGCCACGAGTCACCGTCGTGCGGGTCGGAGTTCTGGTCGCCCATGACGACGAACCGTGCCCCGGGCTTCAGCCCGCCGCGCGCCCCAGTGTCGTCGTAGATGTAGGACGACACCGCGGGGGTGCTCACGTAGTCGGCCCAGAAGCGGATCTCGTCGTGATTGCGCCGACCGTTGCGGTCCTCGGGGCCGTCGAAGCTGGGCGGGGTGGGATGGGAGGTGAGCACGTGCACGGTCTGGTGGCCGATCCGCACGGGCACGTCCCAGTGGGACTTGCTGGACAGCCGCAGCACCTGCGCCTGCTCGGGCGGGTAGAAGCCCGTGGGCAGCAGGTTGCCGGGCATGTCCGCCCAGCGGAAGTTCTGGAAGGTGCGGACAGCGGCGGTGTCGATGGGGTGCTTGGAGTAGACGACCAACCCGTACTGACCCGGGAAGTCCCCGAAGCCCCACGCGTCATCACCGCCACCGATCGCCCCGTCCTGGTTCAGGTCCAGCCCTGAGGGCATCCCGGTGTTCACGGGCGCGACATGGACGTAGGGGTAGTCCACGGGCTCTTGGCCGTTCTGGCCGACGGCGAGGTAGTTGTCGCGGAACAGCTGGGCGGACCGGCCCTTGTCGTCGTGGTCGAACTCGTTGACGAGCAGCACGTCCGGGTCATTGCGCTGGATCACCTCCGCGACCGCCTGCGCCTGGGCGTTGCCCGGGGTCAGAAGGTCGACCTGAAGCTGCCCCTGGGTCCCGCGGTTGAGGGAGGCGTTGTAGGTCATGAACCTCACCGCCTCCCGAGTCCGCATGGTGCGTTCTTGCTCCCGGACATGGTCCTGCCCCGCTACGGCCGGCGTCGCTGCGCCCACCAGCAGCACCGCAGCAACACCGACCATCACCGTCGACCTGTTGAAACCCACGACGCTCCTCCTCCGTCCAGTTCGTGACACCGACCGTAGCCGGGATCGGCGCACACTTCCTGAACGGGTGCCCGCACGGCAGGGGACGAACGGCGGTGGCGCTGGTGACACTGCTGGGGCGCCCGAATGCCCCAGCCGAGCCGTGGCGGAGCGGCTGGGGCATTCGACACGGCTGCCCGGGGGTGCTTCCGTGCTGGTCAAGCGGGACTGGGGGGTTCCTGCTGGCCTCCGACACCGTAGAGAGCCGCCGTGACCGGCCGGTCAACGGCAGATGAACACCCGGTGCCACCATGTGCGGTATCGCCGCGCACCCGACCAGACGGTTGGGCTCGACGGCCGAACAGGATCGAGGACCTCACGCTCGGTGCGCTCAGCAGGTGAGGTGCTCCTGGAGGCCGGGAAGGTCATCGGTGTTGATGTGGTCGACCCCGGCCTCCTGCAGCTCGTTCCACACGATCTCCCGCGCCGGCCCGAGGATGTCATGGGTGGTCCGGATCCGCACCCGGTCCTCGACCTGCCGCACGTCGGCCTCCACGGAGGTGGCGCCCCTCGGATGCGTGACCACGCGCCGAATGCTCAACCACGCAGCCGAGTCCTTCACCGTTGGGGTTGTCGGGGTTGCGAGGCTGACGGCGTCCGTCAGGAGCATGGGCACCGGGTGAGACGTCAGTGAGGGCGGCGCTGGAGTCGGTGGCCACCGCGGCCTCGGCTCACCCGTCAGATCGACGTTGCCTGGACCTCGTCTGCGCTTCACCTCGGGTTGATCCTGGTGTCTTCTCGACTCCGTTGACTGGCCGTGCCACCACTGTCGATCGGAGAGTCACCCCCATGAGCATCCCCCGCTCCGCGTTCCGCCCGTTCCACGTCGCTGCTGCCGGCGCCCTGTCGGCCGTCACCCTGACCGGAGTGCCGGCCCCTGCCGTGGCCGCCCCCACCGTTTCCACCGTCATTGCGCCCCCGGCCGCCTCGATCGCCGCGGAGGACCGCCCCCTGCTGATCGGCCACCGGGGTGCTGCCGGCACCGCGCCGGAGAACACCGTGGCCGCGTTCAAGGATGCCCGTGCCGCCGGGGCCGACTACCTCGAGATCGATGTCCAACTCAGCGCCGACGGGGTGCCGTTCCTCTTCCACGACAACACCCCGGCACGCACCACGAACGTCGCTGACGTCTTCCCGGGCCGTGAGAACGACCCGATCACCTCCTTCACCTGGGCAGAGCTCCAGCAGCTCGACGCAGGCTCCTACTTCGACGAGAAGTATGCCGGCGAGAGGATCCCGCACTTCGACGACGCCGCGAAGGTCGCCACCGTCAACACCGGCGTCTACATCGAGATCAAGTCCCCCACGAACTCCCCCGGCATCGAGCAGGTCGTCGCCGGATCCCTCGCCCAGGACAAGGACTGGGCGAAGCTGCTGGCAGCCGGCAAGGTCACCGTCATCGGCTTCGACGAGACCTCCAACCGGGCCTTCGCCGCACTCGCCCCCGAGGTGCCCCTGCAGCAACTGACCGGCACCGTGCCCGACAGCGCGACGCTGGAGCGGTGGGCCGGTATCGTGGACTCCGTGGGCACCAACTACCGGACCCTGGACGCCGAGGGCGTCGCGCGCGTCGACGCCGCCGGCCTGGACCTGGGGGTCTATACCGTGAACTCCCCCGAGGCCGTCCAGGACGTCATCGACCTCGGCGTGGACATGGTCACCGGGGACTTCCCGATCCAGACCGACCGCTACCTCGACGGACAGGACCCCTATCCTGCCGACCACGGCGTGGAGATCACCGACTCCGTCAACGACGTCCCGGGCAACGACCTGCAGCCCGAGACCGGTGAGCACGTGGTGCTCACCAACACCGGCACCCACACCGTGGACGTCAGCGGCTGGCTCCTGCGCGACGCCGCCAACAACGTCCTGAGGGTGGGCGGAGGGTACACGCTGGCCCCAGGCGCGCGACTGCGCATCTACACCGGACCCGGAACGAACACCGAGGACGCGTATTACAACGGCGGCACCGGTTCCGTGCTCAACAACGGCGGCGACTCCGTCGCCTTGTGGACCGACAAGGACAAGTTGCAGGACGTCTTCGCGAACTGAGCCAGAATCTTCCCACCCGCTCTCGAGACACGCACCCCCGGGGGAGACGACCCTAAGGGTGCGTGTCCCGGAACCGGACCAACAGAGGCTCGGCAGTGCCACCCAGGAGGTGCTCCCAGCCTCCATAGCCACACCCATCGTCCGTCCCAGTCCCGAACACGGCTCCTGGCGCGTAGATGTCCGGACAACATGCCCGTTCACGGTTCGATCATCCAGTTCCTAGAAAAGTGGGACGGGCCAGGCCACCAGGTCCACGACTCTGCTAGACGACTGATTCCATGGGGATCACGTACAGCCAGGTGAGACCCCCCATGATCGCGATCATCGCGACCGCACTCACCGCGAGATATGCCTTCGTCCGCCGGATCTCTGCCGGGTCCCTGTCCTCCGGTGACGGGCTGCTCACCGAGTCGAGGAAGGCCAGGCCCTTGGCACTGGGCGCGGAGGTGGCGTTGCCCAGCAGAATGCCGATGACGCTGGCGACCATGGACACCAGGACCGGATTCAGCGCCGTCGGCAGGTCGATGCCCCCGAAAGTCGCCAGTCCTTCCAGGATCAAGACCGTGCCACCACCGAGGATCATGCCGTAGAACGCACCTCGTTCTGTCATCCGCCGGCTCTGTGTGCTGGCGATGGCCACGATGCCCCAGGCCGCAGCGAAGAAGCTGGCGGCCATGTAGCCGATGGACAGCACCGTAGGAGACGCGATGTAGGTGATGACGAGGACCACGAACCCTATGGCCAGCATCGCCAGACGTGATTCCTTCAGGCCCCGGACATCCTGCTCGTCCGTGGCCGTGCGCTTGGAGACCCAGGGGACGACGTCCTGGACGGCGCTGAATCCGACCAGCGACAAGAACGTCGAGGCCGAGGACAGGCCGGCGGCCATGACTCCGGCCACGGCAAGCACGCCGAGCCATGACGGCAGGACGTTCTGTGCTGCCCAGATGAAGACGGTCTCCGTCGGTTCGATGGCGGGGTTGATCAGGTTGACCGCGTAGGAGCCGAAGACCAGCAGAACGTAGAAGGCGATGATGACGACCATGGCCACGGTGCCGGAACGGATCGCGACGTGGCCGGTCCTGGCCATCATGTAGCGGCTCGACTGCCAGGGGCTGACGGCGACGACGAACATCCAGACGATGCCGTAGAGGAAGAAGTACAGGAATGCTTCCCACGGCGAGGAGACGGCCGCGTCCGGACCGACGGCACCGTGCCAGAGGAGCCCGTTCCGCCACTGCTCGTCCGATGCCATGGTGGTCACGACGTCGGTGAACCCCCCGGCTGCTCCGATGATCAGGAGCAGGCCCCCTGCTCCGGCGATCATGAACAGGAAGAACATGATGGTGTCGGTGACGATCACGCCCTTGGACCCCGAGACGATGGTGAACAGAGTGAAGGCGACCCAGACGATGAGGAGCAGGACGGTCTCGTCAAGTCCGGTGACCCCGGCCAGGACCAGGGTGATCCCGCGGGTCACCGCCACCAGGTACAGGCCGATCCCGACGAGCACCATGAGGCCGGCCACACCTTGGATGCGGCGGGAGTCGTAGCGGCGGCCGAAGAACTCCGGCACTGTCAGCGTTGCCGCCCGTCTCAGATATCTGCCGAAGAGGAACACGCCCAGCAAGTAGCCGCCCTGCGCCAGGGGGGCGATGAGCAGGATGAGCCAGGGGAACCCCTCGTAGGAGAATCCTGCTTCACCCATCATGGCGACGGTCGAGAGGTAGGAAGCTACGAGAGTGCCGACTATCAGGAGTACGCCCGCGCTGCGGCCGGAGACGAAGTAGTCGGCCTTGTTCCGCACGCTCCGGCTCATGAAGACCCCGACAGCGATGAAGATGATGAAGGCCGCGAAGATGGCGACGGTGTAGGTGTTCACCGGTCATCGACCTCCGCGTCGCGGTTGAGCATCCGCCAGCTCCAGGCAATGATCGCCAGTGGGATGAGGCCGGTGTAAAGGACCGGGAACAGGGTGTTCAGCATGGCAGATCGCTCGCTTTCGGCGTCGTTCGCGCACTCGTGTTGTCGTTCATCGGCCGGCGACTGCGGTGGCGGCCTTGGCCAGCAGAGAGGTGTTTCCCGAGGAGGACCGTGCTTCCAGTCCGTCTGCGGCCCCGTAGACCCGGTAGAGAGTGGATGCTCCCAGCCAGCGGATGGGCTCGGGTTCCCACTTGCGAGGGGTGCGGTCGATCCATCCCAGGCGCGTGAGCTGGGTGTCCTGACCGAGAACGAAGTCGGCAAGGGTCCGGCCCGCCAAGTTCGTGGCAGACACACCGTGCCCGACGTATCCACCGGCCATGCCGATCCCTGTCGCCCGGTCGAACGAGACGGAGCCGGACCAGTCCCGTGGCACACCGAGAACACCGGTCCAGGTGTGGGCGACCGGCGTGGTGGCAGTCGCCGGGAAGATGGAATGCAGGCGCTCGATCAACTGGGCGACGGCTCGTTCGTTCGTCCGCCCGTCCCAGTCGAAGGAAGACCGGAAGTTGTAGGGCACTCCACGTCCACCCAGTGCGATCCGCCGATCGTCGGTGCGGTGCATGTAGGTGAAGCTGTGGGCGGCGTCCCCCAGAGTCTCGGCGCCTCGCCAGCCGAGAGTTTCCCAGGCCTCGTCCGTCAGAGGTTCGGTGATGATCATGCTGCTGTTCATGGGCAGCATGCGTCGCCCGTAGCCTGGCATCCGGGACAGGTAGCCCTCAAGGGTCACGATGACGTTCTTGGCCCGGATCCGACCGCGGTCGGTGACCAGCGCGTGCGGTGCGAAGGCTGTGACCGTGGTGTCCTCGTAAACGGTCCCGCCGAGGGCTTCTACCGCTTCGGCCAGCCCCCGCACGAAGCGGGCGGGATCGATGCGCGCGGCGTGGTGGGTGTACAGGCCCCCGATGCCGGAGGGCACGTTGACACGGTCGCGCAGCTGGGGGGCGTCGAGCAGGGTGATGTCGTCCTCGGTCCAGCCCCATGTCGTCGAGCTGGCCACCCGCTCCTTCAGCCTGTTCATCTGTGCGTCGTTCGTCGCGAAGTACAGAAGGCCGTCCTTGCGGATCGAGGCGTCGATCCCGCGCGACTGCGCCACGGAGATGACCTCGTCGACCGTCCTGAACATCTCCTGCTGCAGCTGCAGGGTGGCGTCGACCCCACGACGTGCGGCGTAGCGGCCCATGTTCCCCGGCGGCTCGGCACTGAGCCAGCCACCGTTGCGTCCCGAAGCGCCGTAGCCCGCGAATTCCTTCTCGACCACGGCTACCACGAGATCGGGCCTGGCCTGCAGCAGGTAGTAGGCGGTCCAGAGACCGGAGAATCCGGCGCCGGCGATGGCGACGTCCACGTCGACGTCCCCGGCCAGTGGCTGCCGGCGCTGGATGGGAGCCATCTGATCCATCCAGAAGGAAACGTTGCCGTTGACCCTGGGCCAGCTGGTGTGCTGTTGATGCGTACTGCGTGTTGGCAAAGGAGGACCTCCTCGTCCTGAAGGGCAAAATGTCCCCAGGGGCGTCACTGCAGGAATGCCACCGGGTGCGTCACTACAGGATGGCGCCGGCAGACACCGGGCACCATTGTGCAGAAGCTCAACTCGAGCCGGTGATGTGTACGCCGGGACAGGTGCGGTCAGAGATCCGGGTGACCCAGCAGCCGCAGAGCCTTGACCGCGAGGAACAGCTCTGTCTGGTCCGACAGATCATCCAGCGACTTGCCCGAGATGCTCTCGAGGCGCTTGAGTCGATAGGCGAGGGTCTGCCGATGAATGTTGAGTTCTTCGGCTGCTTGCTTGGACGCGCAGTTGTGGTCGAAGAAGGTCATCAGGGTGCCGATGAGGCTCGTTCCGTGGGTCCGGTCGTAGTCGAGCAGCGAGCCGAGGGTCTGCTGCACCAGTTGGTGTCCCTCCGCCACAGTTCGAGGCAGCAGCGGTGAGTGCGCACGACGGTAGACCACGACGCCTGTGCCCGCGGACTCCGCGGCCTCCAGCCCCCATTGACTCTCCCGCAGCGCGTCTCCGGCGTCCCGGTGGCTCGAAAAAGCCTCGCTCACCCCCGCGTGAAACCCTGGTCCATCGGCAAGCCCGAAGATCCCGTCGTCCAGGTGCGCATCCGCAGTGATGAGGAGGGTCATCGCCCCTGACTCGCCGACCAGGTGAGGGATCTGCCGCAGACTCAGACGCCACTGAAGATCCACGACGTCCACAGGTGCTGGGTGGTGCCACACGGTCAACCTCCACGGTGGAGTCTCCAACCCGGCGGCCTTGAACGCCGTCGCGAGAACATCACCATCGGATGATCCCTGCAGGAGGTGGGCCGCGATCCGTTGACCTGATTCGCGTGCTCGCATCGCCTCCGACGCTTGGCGCTGGACGTGAACGGCGAGGATCGTCGCTGCATGCTCGAGCACGAAGAAGTTCGGTGTGATGTCGTCCGTGAGTGGGACGACAACGAGGATGATGGATGATCCCTCCGACAGCGGAAGGACAGTGGCCTTCATCCCCGCGAGGCTCAACCGCACGTAAGCAGGCATGCGCCCGGAGGGTCCGATGGTCGCCAGCACCGCTGCCAGGACCTCATGCTGTGCTTCCTCGATGTCGCGGAGCACCGGTTGCCCCGACTGTCTCCGCACGGAGATCAGGCGTGACCGAGTCTCCCGCTCCAGTCGTTCGACCAGGTCTTCCAGACTGACATCTCCGCCCAGGGTGCCTCGCAACAGGTCGTACATCCGCACGATCTGGCGCAGCTGACGGCCGGACTCATGGCGGTTCAGATCAGCCACGGTGCGTGAGATGAACACCCACGGCACCGAGTACCCGGCCTGGACCACCGGGAACTCGAGGTCATCGGCGAAATCTGCGGCCTCGGCCATGAGCGGGGCGCTCATCCCCTCACCCAAGACAATTCCTGACACGCCGGCACGAGCCAGCGCATCGATGTAGTCGACCTGCTGCTGTGCCGAGCGGGGAAAACTGGAACCGGCCGAAAGAAGCAGGTCACCCGTTCCGATCCACTCCCACGGGCGCTCCTGCTCGCACGACTGAGCCCACAGCACAGCCCTGTGCCCACCGGAGCGGCCCGCGAGATACGTCATGGAGAGTTGCGGATGACTGACCAGGTCCTCGACGGAAACTCGCTGAGACGTCATCGTTGGATGGTATGCCGGCCTCCGGTGCGGTTCCCGTCGGCCAAGTCACCGATTCGGTGCGGATGGGTAGCGTAGGGGCATGATCACTTGGGCGAGTTTTCCCTATGACGGCACCGTGGTGGTGGTGACCGGCGCCGGATCGGGCATCGGCCAGGCCATCGCCCGTGCCTTCCTCGAGAACGGGGCCAGCATATGCGTGGTCGGCCGCCACGAGCCTCCGTTGCAGGAGACGGTCCAGGGGTTCCCGGAGGAGCGAGTGCTGATGCGCACCGCCGACGTCTCCGACCGCACCGAGGTGGACGACATGATCTCGGCCGTCGTGGACCGCTTCGGCCGGCTGGACGTGGTGGTCAACAACGCCGGTGTGTTCGAGGGCGGAGAGATCGACGACTACGACGACGCGGCGTGGCAACGCATGCACGGCATCAACGTGGACGCGCTGCTCTTTGTGGCCCGCGCCGCCATGCCGTGGCTGCAACGCTCCCGGGGCAACATCGTGGCGATCTCCTCGGTGTCGGGCATGCGCGGGGACTGGGGTCAGTTCGCCTACAACGCCACCAAGGGCGCGGTGAACGCCATGGTGCAGAGCCTGGCGCTGGATGCCGGTCCCCATGGAGTGCGCGCCAATGTGATCGCCCCGGCCTTCACCGCGACCCGTCTGACCCGGGACCGGTTGGACGATCCCGGCTTCGCCGCCGCTCTGGCCGACAGGGTCGCCCTGGGGCGGGCGGCCACACCCGAGGACGTCGCTCGTGCGGTACTGTTCGTCGCCGGGCCCGACGCAGGCTACATCACCGGGGCTGTCATCCCCGTCGATGGGGGGACGACAGCGTCCACCGGTCAGCCCCGTCCCGTGTGATGCGTGCCGGTGTCCTCGCGCCCCCGGCATCAGGCCCGGTCGCGGTCGACGGTTCCCCGGCCTCCGGGGTGCGGTGGCCACGGCGACCTGTCGGGTGCCGGTGCGTCACCGGGGGTGGGCTGTGGAACCGCGCACCTGCAGTTCGGTGGGGACCAGGTGCAGGCGGGCGGGCAGCTCCGGCTGGGCGAGGCGTTCGAGGAAGTAGGTGCCGGACTGCACTCCGACCGCCAGGTTGCCGGTGTCCACCGAGGTCAGCGACAGGTGGCGGACGCGGGCCAGGTACGTGTTGTCGTAGCCGACCACGGAGAGATCCCCGGGGACGGCGAGCCCCTGGTCGGCGGCGGCGGACAGCACCCCGATGGCCGCGATGTCGTTGAAGGCGAAGATCGCGGTGGGCCGGTCTGCAGCGGTGATCAGCCGGTGGGCGGCGGCGTAGCCGCTTTCCTCACTCATCCCGCCGACCACCACGCAGGGCTCGAGGTCGGCGGTGCGCATGGCATGTTCGTAGCCGGCCCGGCGCAGTTCGGCGATCTCCCCGGGCCCCTGGAGGTGGGCGATCCGGCGGTGACCCAGGCGCAGGAGGTGCTCGGTGGTCTGGCGGGCCCCGGCCTCGTCGTCGTTGACGACGATGTCGACGCGGGGCAGGTGGGGCTCACGGGTGCCGGCCAGCACGACCGGCAGGCCGGCCGCGGCGGCCTTGACGCCGGCCGCCTCGGTGGTGGTGCCCACGACGACAAGCCCGTCGATGCGCTGCTCCAGCAGGGCATCGACGGAGCGGCGGCCGATGCGGAGGTTCGTGGAGGAGGCGGCCAGCACCGGGGAGACTCCGGCGGCATGCACGGTGGCGGTCAGTCCCTCGAGGAGTTCGACGAACCAGGGGTTGCGCAGGTCGTTGAGCAGCACCCCGACCGTGCTCGTGCGCGGGGCGGAGAGGCTGCGGGCGATGCGGTTGGGCCGGTAGCCCAGCTCCTCCATGGCCTGCAGCACGGACTGTCGGCGGCCGGCGCTGACGTTGCCGGAGCCCTGGAGCACCAAGGAGACCAGCGACTTGGACACCCCGGCCCGCTCGGCCACGTCCCGGATGGTGGACCGGCGCTCTGGCGCACCCGCAGGGGTCGTCCGTTCGACCACGGTGAGCTCTCCTTCTTCCGCTACCGGTCCAGACTAGAAAGGTTGACATGTGGCCTGGCCCGCTCTCATTCTGGACCGGTCCAATTTTTTTCCAACAGGGGGGACCTGTCGTGAGCGCACCCTTGGACCGCAGGCGCACCGGCCGCATGGTCGGCGCCACCCCCGCCCCGGACCGGGACCTGTCCATCCCCACCGGCATCGACGGGCTCATCGGCGTGCAGGTCGTCGAGGCCGTCGCCGCCTCCCACCGTGCCGGCGCCGCTTGGGCGGTCCCGGCGTCCGCTCTCGAGAAGGCCGAGGTCTGACCGTGCCCCGTTTCGCCCTGCTCGGAGCCGGTTTCATCGGCTCTGTCCACGCCGCCAACCTCGCGGTCCACCCCGACGTGACGTTCTCACTCGTCTATGACATCAACCACGCCCGAGCCCATTCCCTCGCCGCCGCTCACGGGGCCCGGGCCACCACGGACCTGGACGAGGCCTTCGACCCCCACGGCATCGACGCGGTGTTCATCGCCTCCTCCACCGACACCCACGCCCAGCACCTGGTCCGGGCCGCCGAGGCGGGGATCGCCGTGCTGTGCGAGAAACCCATCGACCTGGACCTGACCCACGCCCGGGAGGCCTCGGCCCACGCGGCCGGCCACGGCATCCCGGTGATGGTCGATTTCAACCGCCGCTTCGACCGCGACTACGCCGAGCTACGGCGCATCGTCGTCGACGAGGAGATCGGTGACGTCGAACTGATCCAGCTCTCGACCCGGGGGCCGTCCCTGCCCCCGCTGTCCTACATCGCGACCTCCGGCGGGCAGATGCGCGACCAGACCGTGCACTTCTTCGACCTGGCCCGCTGGATCAGCGGCCTGGACCCCGTCGAGGTGTTCGCCACCGGCTCCGCCCTGGCCGATCCCCGGCTGGCCGAGCACGACGACGTCGACACCTCTGCCGTCACGCTGCGCCTGCCCACCGGCGCCCTGGTGCAGATCGACAGCGTCCGCCGCACCGGATACGGCTACGACGAACGCATCGAGGTCCTCGGCTCCACCGGCATGATCGAAGCTCGCCGCCACCGCACCGGCAACGTCTCTCGCTACTCCGCCGGGCGTGTCGTCGAGGATGGCCTGCACGCCGGCTGGTTCGAACGTGTGCGGCCCACCTACGCGGCTGCCCTGGACCACTTCATCACCGCACTGGGGAACGGCACCGCCCCCGCACCGTCCCTCGAGGACGGGCTGAAGGCGCAGGCCATCGCCGAGGCTGCCACCCGCTCCCTGCACACCAGGCGCACCGAGACCATCGACTACTGAACCTCGTGGACGACGCCTCCGGGTCGGACGCACCGGGCTGTCGACCCGGAGACACGGGAGCCGAGTACGCCTTCTCCGCACCATCGTCGAACGACGCCTGCCGCGCTGCCACAGCGGCGATCATGCGACAGAAATCCCGCCCGGGTCCACCGCTCCCTGCGCCGGCGCGGTCGCACCGTGCGGATCGCTCGAACCGCTGGGGCCGGTAGCTCGCCACACGCAAGGCAGAGGAACAATCCGCCCCGGGCCCCCGTCCACAGGTCGGCCAGCGACTGCACAGCCACGCCTCCGGACCATGGCGGTGACCGTCATACGGGACAGCCCGATCGGATGTCCCCGGACGGCGCAGCAGACCCTGTATCAGACGAGATCGACGATGTCGGCGATCGAGTCCAGGACCCGCCCGGGGCGGAACGGGTACTCGCTGATGTCCGAGACCTGTGTGGACCCGCTCAGCACCAGGATCGTCTCGAGCCCGGCTTCGATGCCCGCGACGACGTCGGTGTCCATCCGGTCCCCGATCATCACCGTGGACTCGGAGTGGGCCTCGATGCGGTTCATCGCGCTGCGGAACATCATCGGATTGGGCTTGCCCACGAAGTACGGGCGGGCCCCCGTGGCTCGCGTGATCAGGGCCGCGACCGCCCCGGTCGCCGGCAGCGGACCCTCGGCTGAGGGCCCGGTGGGATCAGGGTTGGTCGCGATGAAACGTGACCCGGACTCGATCAGCCGGATCGCCTTGGTGATGGCCTCGAACGAGTACGTCCGGGTCTCACCCAGGACCACGTAGTCGGGGCTGACATCAGTGAGGGTGTAGCCCACTTCGTACAACGCGGTGGTCAGACCGGCCTCACCGACCACGTACGCCGATCCACGAGGGACCTGGTCGGCGAGGAACCTCGCGGTGGCCAGTGCTGAGGTCCAGATCGACTCCTCGGGGACGGTCAGGCCGCTCTTCGCCAGTCGGGCCGCGAGATCACGGGGGGTGTAGATCGAGTTGTTGGTGAGCACCAGGAAACGCCGCTCCTGGTCGACGAGGCGCTGTAAGAAGTCCGCAGCACCCGGAAGGGCCTCACCCTCACGGACGAGCACACCGTCCATGTCCGTCAACCAGCACTCCGGGCGGGAACGTTCCATCAAAAACCTCCTGAGAATCGCCATCAACTGCCAACGATGCTACTGCCAGTACCGCATCTCCTCCCCACGTCCCATTGCCAGGCGCTGGGGCTTGCGCGTCCCGCAAGAGCAACCCCTGCGGCAGTACCGCCCGGGACTATCGCAGTAACGGTGTAAGAGGCCCAATCGTGTGATGTCTCGGGAGATCGTGCACAGGTGTGTCTCAAGACATCGTGTACAAACCCGTGTCTGAGGACTTCGTGGACGGTGTTGGCTGGTGGGGTCCGTGCCAGCCTCGGCGGTGGTCGGGCTTGGCGTACTGCGCGATGGTCACGCCGTCCGCGTCGCTGATCGTGACGGTGACGGCGTCCCAGATGACGGTGACCTGCTCGCCCTTGCGTTTATAGCCGGCATAGAACTTGCTGGCGAGAACGCCGATGTAGCCGCCCTTGGAGACGGTCCGCGCTGCGGTGCCGGTGTTCCCAGCCGAGGGGTTGTGGCCGGCGCCCTTCATGGGAGTGCCGGCCGAGCTGCGAGGCCCGTAGTAGAAGCCGGTCGTCGCTGGGCGCGGGTAGCTGATGATGTACTCACCGTCGTCGGCGAGAATTTCGACGGTTGTCTCGTTCCAGATGACGTGCACGGTCTGTCCGACTCGGTTGGTGGCCACGTAGAACATGCAGCTGAGCACCTTGACCTGCCCGTTCTGCTTGACCTTCAGGTCAACGCTGCCCACGCCAGGATGCAGCGCCAGCGGTGTCCTGCTCTTGGGCTGTGGTCGGGCTTCGGCACTGTTCGCCGTCGGCCGTGCCGAGGGCGGCATCTGCGGCATGCGGGGCTCCGGGGTCGGCGGCGGCGCGGGGTCGATAGCCTGCCAGGCTTCCATCGGCGTCCTGCCGTCGAGAGCCTGATGGACGCGCTCATGGTTGTAGTACGCGTCGAACTCGTTGACCAGGGCCTGCAAGGCGAAGATCGTCGCGGCCGCAGGACGTGCGTTCAGCCACTTCTGCAGGGTCTGATGGAACCGCTCGTTCTTGCCCTGCGTCGTCGGCTTGTCCGGCTTGCCGGTGATGGGCTTGACGCCAAGATCGATCAAGTAGTCGACGAGCTTGCCGGTGAACCCTCGACGTGTGGGGTTGAACGCCAGTCCATTGTCCGAGAGCAGCCGTTGCGGCACGCCCCAGCGGCGAACCGCGGTCGAGACCACCTGGACGGCCGCCTTGGCCGTCTCGCCCTCGGCAACCAGGGTCGCCAACGCCAGGCGCGTGTGGTCGTCGATGACTTGTTGGATCGCGACCGCAGTCCCATCAGTCAGGGACCAGGCGAAAGCGTCGATCTGCCAGCAGCAGTTCGGAGCGGGATAGACGAACCGGCGGTTAGCCGCCCTGGGCCGCTTACGTGGCTCGGGCGGGGAAACCCCGGCCGCGGCGAATGCTCTGGCGAGCGTGGCTCGCGACGGCGGGTTGAGACCCTGACGCTGCATTCTCGCGCGCACCGACAGGGGCCCGGCATCCAAGCCCTGCTCAACGAGCCATGCCCGCACCCCCAGCGCGTGTTCGATCACCTTCGGATCGACGCGCCGCGGGCTCTTCAGCGGCCGTCGTGACCCCGGCTCGGTCGCCCCGACCGGGCCCTGCTCCCGCGCCTGGCGACGGATCTTGTAGAACACCGATCGGCTGATGCCCTGCCGCTGGCAGAAACGGCTCACCTCCCCCCGCTCAGCACTCTCAGGCCAGTTCGCAATCGCCCAACGCACATCCGCGGGCACCGTGTTTGAGTCCATGCCAGAAGGAAACTCGACACCGAAGTGCGCACGATGTCATGAGACAGACTGTGCACGATGTAGTGAGACAGAACCGTCCACGATGTCCCGAGACTTCACATGATTGGGCCTCTTACACCGTTCTTGCGACAGTCCCCGTGAGCACTACCTCCAGCACGCGAAAATGCCAGTGTCTTTGCCAGCCTCCACCCGGGCCATATGTATAGCAAAAGGCAAGGGAACCCGTACAGCAACGTCTACGGAGCTACTTGCGGTCGGGAGGTCACCGTTAGGGGCTCTCTACTGCTGTCCAGGGATGCCGGGGCATGGGAGGGGTGCCGTGCAGCGTGCATCGGCCGGCCATGTCCCGGATACGTCGGGCTCATGTCCTCCTTACATGCTCGAGTCGTTTCAGCGGTGAGCTGGTTGGGGGCCATGCCATGACAGAAATCAGTGCGCACATCCCAGATGGCGACATTTACGACCTGCAGTCGGTGCACCCAGGGGACCGTGTGGAGGTCTGGGACCGTGGGGTGCTGCGCTACCGCGGCCGGGTGGAAGAGCTTGTGCCGCACCTGGGGGTGGTGTGGATCCGTGAGACCTGGACCTGGGAGCGGAAGATGATCACCGTCGACGACTACTGTGTGCGGTCCTACTCCGGGCCCTACCGCCCTTCGATGACCCCGCACACCCCACCCAGCACGGGGCCCGCTGCGATGGACAGTACGTGTTTGGGTCCTTCGGATCTGTTTCCCACCGATTTGGCCGAGCTGTCCCTAGTGGAGCTGCAGGTGCTGCACAGCAGGATCTCCCGCCAGCTCGACAGCGAGTACCTCACCGATCCCGCCGGGCCCCACCCGGTCACCACCGACCGCCACCACGAGGTGGTCCTCGCCCTGGACGCCCACACCAGCACCTGACCTCACGGGGCTTGCACTGCCTGCCTGGCGGGACGGGAGGCAGACGAGCACCGGGAGGGGGCCGGGGACCGGCGCGCCGGCCCACTCCGGCGGGGCGGGGTTCACATCGGTGAGGCGATGCCGATGAGCACTCCGAAGGGGTCCCGGACGTAGGAGACGCGTTGTCCCCACGGCTCGTCATGGGGTTCGCTCAACGGCTGGGCCCCCGCATCTACTGCCCGAGTGAAGTCCTCATCGACGGTGCCGGTGGTCAGGGTGAGCTCGAAGCCCGCCGGCGGCGCAGTGGGGTCCAGTGCCGTGTAGGGCACGGGCACCGCACTGGCCCCCAGGGCGTGGCTGGTGAACGCCACAGCGGTCTCCCCGGTGTCCAGTTGCCCGTAGTCACCGGACTCGTGCAGAAAGGCCTGGTCGAAACCGAAGGCTCGTCGGTAGAACTCCAGGGCCGCAGCGACCTGCGGAACGTAGACGATGACATATCCCAGCTTCACGATGACGATGTCCTTCCGGTAGCAGTCACCGTCAGCATCACACCAGCACCGGGTGGTGGGCTTGAACTATTCGGCCAGATGCAAGCGCGCCAGCTCTCCCACCCGGTAACCGGTCAGGGCCCGCACCTCACGCCAGGCGTGGGCCTGGTCGGCGTACCCGGCCACAGCAGCAGCTTCCGCCGCAGGACCGGAGACGAGCAAGGACAGGAACCGCCACCACCGCAGGATCCGCACTACCCGCACCGGGTTCGCCTGGAACCACTGCCAGCAGGATCTGCGCAGGCTCCGTTCGGACATCCCCAGGGCGTGGGCGATCTGCGGAATCCGCGCACACGGTTGGTCGGCCCACCGCAGGAACCGCTGCGCCTGGCCATCGACCGACCACCTGAGGGCCCCGGTCTCCACGGCATTCCGCAGCCCGTCATGTGCGGCCTCCACGTCGCGGCAGTCGCCCCAGACTGAGTCCGACCACCCCTGGGGCAGTCCCCTCAGTGTCGCCCCCACCGGCAGCCGCACTCCCACGGTGTGCGCCCCGGCGTCGAAGGACAGGTGCTGCACCTCAACGGTGCGGGGAACCACCGAGGGCCCGCCTGCGCCCCACACCAGATCCTGGCACAGGTCGGGCAGCACCTGCACCAGCCCCGGACGACGTTGCTCATGGCGCCACAGCACCACTGGCCCGTACCAACGCAGCTCAACGTGCTCACACCCTGGATCGAACAAGGTCGGCAGCACCATCGAGGATTCGGCCACAGGGGTGATCGCCGGTCCCGGAGGAACTTGCTGGGGTCCGGACATCTCAATCGGCTCTCCTCCCCGTCGTCACGAAGCACCACTGGTACTGACACACGGTAACGCCGGCTTTCCTCTGCAGGTTCACACCCCCGCCGATGACGCCGCACGTAGCGGCCAGCCGGTCGGAGCCGACTTCACCGGACTGGGCTTCCTTTTGTCCGTCCTCCCGAGAACGGTGACCTGAGCGCCCATGGGGTCATGGGTGCCGCACCGGGACAGAGCAGGCGGACAACAGGGCTTCCAGTCGTTGACCTGTGACCTGGATTGCTCCCCGACGGGGGGGCTACAGCGGTCGATACATCAGCACGAGTTCCCGGGGCCCTGCGTGTCAGGGTGAGTTGAGTCCAGCGGTTCACAGCCAATCCGCCTGACGCAGGGCGAGATCAGGATCGACCACCATGAGCAGCACTACACTCTCGTCGCCGTTGTCATCGGTCACCGATGATGGGGCAATGAGCAATCCTCGTCCTCGTGCAGACGGCCCGTCCCGGCGCCGATCGTTCACCCCGGAACAGAAGCTGGCGCACCTGGCCGCCTACGAGCAGGCCTGCGAAGAGCAGCAGGGCGGGGCGTACCTGCGCCGGGAGGGCCTGTACTCCTCGCTGATCTCCGAGTGGCGCCGACTGCGCGACGCCGGGGTGCTCGAGGGCAAGGCCGCCGGAGAGTCGGTCGGTCGCCCCAGTGCGGAGCAGGCCGAGATCGCCCGGCTGCGCCGCCAGCTGGCCGCCTCCCAGCAGCGCCTGGCCACGACCGAGACCGCGCTGGACATCATGGGAAAAGCACACGCGCTCTTGGAGTCCATCTCCGAGAGCGCGCCGGAGGAGACCCAGCCCAGGAAGCGCTGATGGGCGCCTACACCGAGCTCACCGCCGCGGGGACAACCACCCGGGCCGCGGCGGAACTGACCGGGATACCCCGGGCCACCGCTACCCGGCGCAGGAGCGGCCCCATCCCGGCGGTGACCCCTGCGCCGGTTCCGGCCAACCGGCTCAGCCCCGCCGAGCGGGCCCGGGTGCTGGGCGTGCTCCACAGCGACGAGTTCATCGACCAGCCCCCGGCCCAGGTCTACGCCACGCTGCTGGCACGCGGGGTGTACCTGTGCTCGATCTCCACGATGTACCGCATCCTGGCCGCCGCCGCGCAGGTGAAAGAGCGCCGGCGCCAGGCACGCCACCCCGCTCGGGCGATCCCCGAGCTGGTGGCCGAGAGGGCGGGACAGGTCTATACCTGGGACATCACCAAGCTGCCCGGCCCCGCCAGGGGTGTGTACCACGACGCCTACGTGATGATCGACATCTACTCCCGCTACATCGTCGGCGCCCACGTCCACGCCCGGGAGTCCGCCCCGCTGGCCGAGGACATGATGCGGCGGATCTTCGGCGTGCATGGCATCCCCGCCGTCGTGCACGCCGACCGGGGCACCTCGATGACCTCCAAGCCGCTGGCCGCGCTGCTGGCCGACCTCGGCGTCACCCGGTCCCACTCGAGGCCCAGCGTGTCGAACGATAATCCCTATTCAGAGGCATGGTTCAAGACCTTGAAGTACTCCCCGGTGTTCCCCGAACGCTTCGGCTCTCTGGCCGATGCCCGGGCGTTCATGGCTGGTTTCGTCGAGGCGTACAACCACGAACACCACCACACCGGGATCGGGCTGCACACCCCGGCCGACGTCCACTACGGCCACACCGGAACCGTCGCGGCGCAACGATCGGCGGCCCTGACCGCCGCCCGTACTACTCACCCCGAGCGCTTCTCCACCATCCGCGACCCGAAGATCCTTTCCCTGCCCACCGACGCCTGGATCAACCGACCAGCGGCCGCAGAACCCGCAGCCGCCTGACACCCGCTGGCCTCAAACACCTTGAAAATTTCCGGGGGCCGGCGGTGCGGGCTCGATGGGGTGTGAGCAGGTGGAAACCCTGCCGGTGCCAAAAGGCGCGGGCACCGGTGTTGCCGGCGATCACCGAGAGCAGCAGCTGCCGGCACCCGTGGGCCAAACCGGCCTGTTCCGTTATGATCAGCAACCGGGTGCCGATGCCTTGCCTACGGTGGGTGGGATGGACGGGGAGCACCCCGATGTAGCAGGACACCGGGGTGGGCCACCGGTTCACTGACTGCACGACACCGATCAAGATCCCCGTGGCGCTGAACGCCGCCAGGACTTGCTGGACACCGGGACGGGCCCCTCCGGAACCTGCGCCCAGGAGGGCGTCCACGTCACGGGACGAGGGTTCCGGGCCGAAGCTCGTGCGGGTGTAGGCGAGATCGTCCATCACAAACTGCTCCAGCAGCGGCCGATCGCGGGCAGGCATGAAGCCGGAGTCCGGGAGAGGCTCCAGCAGCGGGTGCTTGTGGAGTTCTCCGAGGAACAGACCCCGGACCGGTCCCGAGCCAGCATTGATGCGGTGTCGGTACGGGCCAGAGGGGCCCGTTTACCAGGGGGTCCCCACCCGTTCACCGTTCCGAAGTTCCCCGTCCGTAACGTCGGCCGTGCCACCGACCGTCAGACGTCGATCTCCGGGGGATCCATGACACGCCCGCTCACCCGCACCACGTCCATCGCCGCCGCCGTCTGCCTGCTGGGTGGAATTGCCGGTGCCGCCCACGCCCAGGGGGGATCTCTCGATCTCACCCCCGTGGGCAGCTATTCCACGGGCGTCTTCGACGCCTCCGCAGCGGAGATCGTGGCGCACCACCCCGCGACCCAGAGGGTGTTCGTGGTCAACGCCGACCAGGCCGTCATCGAGGTCCTGAACATTGCCGACCCGTCCGAGCCCACCAAGCTCTTCGAGCTCACCACCACCGGCATCACCGCGGATGACGGGTCCACGGTGCCCGAGGGTGCCGTCGCGAACTCGGTGGCCGTACGCGAGGACGGTCTCGTCGTCGTCGCCGTCGAGTCCGACCCGAAGACCGACGCCGGCTGGCTCGTGCTCTTCGACGGCAACGCCGAGGGCTCCGAGCCGCTCGGCGCGGTGCGCGTGGGTGCCCAGCCGGACATGATCGCGCTCACGCCGAAGGGCGACCGAGCCATCGTCGCCAACGAGGGCGAACCCGCGGACGACTACTCGACGGACCCGGAGGGCTCCGTCTCGATCCTGAAGCTGCCGAAGCGACTCGAGGCCGCTTCCCAGAACGACGTGCGCACCGCGGACTTCCACGCCTTCGAGGGTGAGAATCTCCCCGAGAGCGTGCGGATCCACGGGGGCCGGGAGGACGCCGGCACGGGATCACCCGAGTTCCCCGTCTCGGAGAACCTGGAGCCCGAGTACATCACGGTCTCCGCCAACGGCTCCCGCGCGTACATCACCCTGCAGGAAGCGAACGCAATTGCCGAGCTGAACGTGCACTCGGGCAAGATCACGGATGTGTTCCCGCTCGGCACCGTGGACCGCACCGAAGTGCCGATGGACGCGTCCGACAAGGACGGGGAAATCAACATCACGACCCATCCCGTCCAGGGCTTCCGCCAGCCGGACGCCATCGCCTCCTACCGGCTCCGCGGCACCGACTACCTCATCACGGCCAACGAGGGCGACTCGCGGGACTGGGACGGCTACTCCGAGGAGATCCGCGTCGCAGATCTCGGCCAGGACGGTCTCCCGCCGGTCTGCGAGTCCGTGGTCGAGGGTCTCACTGCCGAGGACGGGTCCCCAATGATCGTGGAGCAGCTGCAGGACGACGAGAAGCTGGGCCGGTTGAACATCACCACGGCCCAAGGGCTGGCTGAGGACGGCTCGTGCTATGAGACCCTCTACGCCTACGGCTCGCGCGGGTTCTCGATCTTCACCCCGGACGGTGACGTGGTCTTCGACTCCGGTGCGCAGTTCGAGGAGATCACGGCCGAACGCTATCCCGAGTTCTTCAACTCGAACCACACGGAGACCAACTTTGAGGGCCGCTCGGACGACAAGGGCCCCGAGCCCGAGGGCGTCGTGGTGGGTGAGATCGACGGCCACACTTACGCGTTCATCAGCCTCGAGCGCATCGGCGGTGTCATGGTGTACGACATCACGGACCCCGAGAACGCTGAGTTCACCACCTACGTGAACAACCGCGATTTCACGGTCTCCGTCGAGGACGAGATCGAGGAGGACCCCTCCGCGCTGGACCGGGCCGGTGACCTGGGCCCCGAAGGCCTCGCCTTCATCAGCGCCAAGGACTCCCCTGAGGGCGTCCCCCTGCTCGTGGTCGGCAATGAGGTCAGCGGCACCACCACGGCATACGAGATCACCCGCTGACACCGCGCCGACGAGCCCGGTTCCCGACCCGCCTTAGCGGGCCCGAAACCGGGCTCGTTCGTGCGAGCCCTCGCAGAACGCCTTATGGACGAGGCCCCGCAGCGACACGGCGGGCCGGCCCGGGTCGATCGACCGGGCCTCACCGCCCAGCAGCACGTAGCAACCGCGCACGAACATCGGACCCTCGGAGCACACGGTGATCGTCACCGGCTCGCCCGGCCCGGAGGCATCGGCCGGGACGGTGTCCTGCGGCGCCTCATCGGCCAGGCCTGCGTCCGGAGACGGGTCATCGGGCCGCGCGGTCCTCGAAGCGAGGTCGTCCACCAGGACCTCGGGGCGGTGGCTGAGACGGGATCAGCGGGGCGATCAGCTTCCACAGACGGTCATCGACCATCCATGACTGCGTTCTCGTCATCATGTAGGCACCGTGTGGCCATGCCAGGGCCACAGTGAGGTCATCCGCACCAACCAAACTTGGGCATGCGCCCGGGAGGTGGGGATCAGTAGCGTCCCCTAGCGTGGTGTACGCCGGGCCCTGGGGGCGTGGCGTTCCGAACGTGAGGCGGCCACCGC
>NZ_JBHZTC010000028.1:0-30888 GCF_042879195.1 Kocuria nitroreducens | reverse complement strand
AACCCATCAACCGAATAAAACATCCGGTATCAACAAACATGGCACACTATTGAGTTCTCAAACAACAGACCAGCAACCAGGCACCACACCCGGAAACCGTGTTGGAATTTTCACTGCCCTCCGCGCCGGAACTTCGTTCCCCGCCTCAGGCAGCTCGACCATCCTACGCAGTCCGTTCCCGGCGTGTCAACTTGCGCTGCTCCGGGTCCGGACCGACCAGAACGGTCGCTCCCGCATGAACTAGGCAACACCTCGCGGTCCTGCTGCTCTTTGCGTTGTTGCCGTCCGCCGGCCTCTCGGCCCTGCCTGACGACTCGATGAACACTACACCCCCGCCCAGAGGCCTGCAAGCCAGGCTCCCGGACGGGGGTGGTGGGCGGATCGAGCCCTGGATCAGGCCTCCACGGTGACCGCGGCGAGGTTCTTCTTGCCGCGGCGCAGCAGTGCCCACCGTCCGTGCAGCAGCTGGTCGGGGCCGAGCTCGGCGTCCTCGCCGACGACCTTCTCGTTGTTGACGTAGGCGCCGCCCTCCTTGAGGGTCCGGCGCGCGGCGGACCTCGACTCGGACAGCCCGGTGGCCACGAGGAGATCGGCGACCTGCAGCCGGCCGGAGGCCACACTGGCCCCGGGCAGCTCGCGCGCCACCGAGTCCAGGGTCTGCGCGTCGAGCTCCGTGAGCTCGCCTCGTCCGAAGACGGCGGCCGAGGCCGCGATCGCCTTCTCGGTCGCCTCGGCCCCGTGCACCAGGGAGTTGACTTCCCAGGCGAGGGCCTTCTGCGCCTGCCTCCTGTAGGGCTCCTCCTCGACCGAACGCGCCAGCTCCTCGATCTCGGTGCGCGTCTTGAAGGTGAAGACCTTGAGCCGGTCCACCACGTCCGCGTCGGCGGTGTTGAGCCAGAACTGGTAGAAGGCGTACGGCGAGGTGAGCTCCGGGTCCAGCCACACAGCGTTGCCCTCGGACTTGCCGAACTTCGTCCCGTCGGAGTTGGTGATCAGCGGGGTGCCGACGGCGTGCACGGACACGCCCTCGACCTTGCGGATCAGCTCGGTCCCGGAGGTCAGGTTCCCCCACTGGTCGGAGCCCCCGGTCTGCAGGGTGCACCCGTGGTCGCGGTAGAGGTTCAGGTAGTCGAGGCCCTGCAGGATCTGGTAGCTGAACTCGGTGTAGGAAATGCCCTCCTGCGAGTTCAGCCGCTTGGCCACGATGTCCTTCTTGATCATCGTGCCCACGCGGAAGTGCTTGCCGATGTCACGGAGGAAGTCGATGGCGGAGAGCTGGGAGGTCCAGTCCAGGTTGTTGACCATCACGGCCCGGTTCTCGCCCTCGAAGGAGAGGAACCGCTCGACCTGGGCACGCAGCAGCCCGACCCACTGCGCGACGGTCTCCTTGGAGTTGAGGATGCGTTCGGAGCTCTGCCGGGGATCGCCGATCAGACCGGTGGACCCGCCGACGAGGCCGATCGGGTGGTGGCCGGCCAGCTGGAGCCGGCGCATGAGCAGCAGCTGCACCAGGTGCCCCAGGTGCAGGGACGCCGCGGTGGGGTCGAACCCGCAGTAGTAGGTGACCTTCTCCTCCGACAGCGACCTCTCGAGGGCCGCCTCGTCGGTCGACACGTGCACGAGCCCGCGCCACTGCAGCTCCTGCCACACGTTGGCGAAGGACGGATCGTTGCGCTGGGAGGTCAGGTCCGTGGGAATCGACACGGCTAACAAGTTACACCAGGGCGCGGCGGGGAAGCTCGCCGCGCCCCGGCGCCCGGTCGGGGCGGGTCAGAACCGGTCGAGGCCCGCCGGGAGCGGCCGGGCCGCGACGACGCGCAGCCGCTGGGTGGGCCGGGTCATGGCCACATAGAGGTTTCCCACCCCGCCGCCGACCTCCTCGACGAGCGCCTGAGGTTCGACGACCACCACGGAGTCGAACTCCAGCCCCTTGGCGTCCCACGCGGAGAGCACCACGACCTGCCGGTCCAGCCGGCGGACGCCGGCGCCCACGAGCCCGGGCAGGGCTCCGGCCAGCGCCGGGCCGATCTCCTGGACGCGGTCCTCGGGCACGATCACCGCCACGAGCCCGCCGTTGACGAGCCCGAGCTCGGTGCGGACCTGGTCGAGGACGCCCTCGGCCACGTCCGCGGCACGGACGCGCTGCACGATCGGCGGCTCGCCCTCACGGACGGCCCGCGGGGCCGAGATGTCCAGGCCGGCGGCCCGGGCGACGTCGACCGCGGCCTCGGCGATCGCGGCGGGGGTGCGGTAGTTGACCGTGAGCTCGTCGTGGACGAACCGCTCCCCCACGAAGGGCTCGAGGGCGTCCTGCCAGCTGCGGGCGGCGGTGGCCGAGCCCGCCTGGGCGATGTCGCCGACCACGGTGAACGACTTCATGGGGCACCGCCGCATCAGCACGCGCCACTGCATCGGCGAGAGCTCCTGCGCCTCGTCGACGACGACGTGCCCGTAGGCCCACGTGCGGTCGGCGGTCGCGGCCTCGGCGGCGGTCATCCGGTGCTGGGTCACCGCGTTGAAGTCCGTGAGCTGGGCCGCGGTCACGATGCCGTCCGCGCCGACGTCCTCGAGGCTCTGGTGCATGTTCGCCAGGGCGTGCTCGGCGTTGTCCGTGGCCTTGCGGTGCTCCCGGTCCGCCTCGGCCCGCCGGCGCACCCCGGCCTCGTCGAGGTCGCCCAGCAGCTCGGCGGCCTCGTCCAGCAGGGGCACGTCCGCCACGGTGAAGGGGGCGTCGGCCGGGCGCAGCAGGGCGTCGACCTGCGCGGCGTCCAGGTGCGGGGCGGCGGACTCGAGGTAGTGCCGCTTGCTGAACAGCTGGCCGACCAGGGTCTGGGGCGACATCGGCATCCAGGCGAGGTTGAGGGCGATCCGCACGTCCCGCGACTGCCGGATGTCCTCCGCGAGGTACGAGCGGTCCATGACGTTGCCGCTGGTGGTGTTGAGGTGCTCGCCGAGCTGCTCGGTGAGCTCGCGCAGCACGATCTTCACGAAGGTGTTGCGCGCCTCGTTGTGCGGCTTCCCGGTGGCGCGGGCCTTGTCCCGGGCGCGCTTGACCGTGCGCGGGGTCAGGGTCACGCGGTGGCTGTCGACGCGCAGCACCTGGTCCGCCGCCGGGACCTTCTGCCGGTCCCGCACGGCGCGGGCGACGACCTCGGCCATGTCGAGACCCGACTTGAGCCGCGCGGTGCGCGGATCCCGCTCGGGGACGGCGAGCACACCCGGGAACAGCTCGGACAGGGAGGACATCACCACGCCGGTCTCCCCGAGCGCCGGCAGCACGCGTTCGATGTACCACATGAACGACGACGACGGACCGACGATCAGCACTCCGGCCTTGCGCAGCCGCTCCCGGTGCTCGTAGAGCAGGTACGCCGCCCGGTGCAGCGCCACGGCGGTCTTGCCGGTCCCGGGCCCGCCCTGCACCACGCGCACGCCGGGCAGCGGCGCGCGGATGATCCTGTCCTGCTCGGCCTGGATGGTCGCGACGATGTCCGACATCCGCCCGGTGCGCTTCTGGTTCAGGGCCGCCAGCAGGGCTCCCTCACCGTGGAGCACGCCCTCGTCCTCGAGCATGTCCGGGTCCAGGACGTCGTCCTCGAGGGCGGCGACGTCCCGGCCCTCGAGGATGAGGTGGCGCCGGCGCCGGATGCCCATGGGGTTCTGCGCGGTGGCCTGGTAGAAGGCGGCGGCCTCGCGGGCGCGCCAGTCCACCATGAGCCGCTGGTGGTCCGCGGTGGCCAGACCGATGCGCCCGACGTAGCGGCGGTCGCCGGCCTGGCCGTCCAGACGGCCGAAGACGAGCCGGTGGTCCACGGCCTCGAGCTGGGCGAGGCGGTCCTCGTAGTGGGACGCGAACGCGTCGCGCTCCGCACGGTTCTGGTGGTTGCCGAAGGACTCGCTGCGCCGGACGGCCGCGAGCTCCGCGGTCTTCTCGGCCCGCAGCTCGTCGAGCCGGTCGTAGAGCATCGCGACGTACGCTCGCTCGACAGCGAGTTGCTCGGCCGCCATCGTGGCGACGGTCTCTGCCATGGGTGGACACCTCGTTCCGGATCGAACAGACCATCGATTCTACCGGTACGCACGTCGATCCCACGGTCGCGCGGCCGCGGGCTGCGTAACAGGAGCAACGCCAGGGACGTCGCGGCAGGTCAGACGCGGTACAGGGCCCGGACGCGGTGGCCGCCGAGCTGGCTGCGGCCCCGCAGGTCGGTGAGCTCCATGATCAGCCCGAACCCGGCGACGTGCAGCCCGGCCCGGTGCAGCAGCTGCGCCGTGGCCCCGAGGGTGCCGCCGGTCGCGAGGATGTCGTCGAGCACCAGCACCCGGGCTCCGCGGGGGACGTCGTCCGTGTGGATCTCCAGCACCGCCGACCCGTACTCCAGGACGTACTCCTCGCGGAAGGTCTCCCGCGGCAGCTTCCCGGCCTTGCGCACGGGGATGAGGCCCACGCCCGTCGCGTAGGCCACGGCCCCGGCCATGAGGAAGCCGCGGGCCTCGATGCCGGCCACGTGGTCGAACTGGCCGCGGAAGGCGTCCGCCAGGGCGTCGACGGTCCGCCGGAAGCCGGCGCCGTCCGCGAACAGGGGCGTCAGGTCGCGGAAGAGGACCCCCGGTTCCGGGTAGTCGGGGATCTTCACGCACAGGCGCTCGATCATCTGCTCTACGGATTCAGTCACGTCGCTCATGCTATCCGCCCGGGCCCCGCGCGGACTCAGCGGCGGCGGCGCGGGACCGCCGGACGGTACGGGGAGACGGAGGGCTCGCCGGGGAGCCACCACCGCCACGGGAACTCGGGGGTCCCGCCGGGCCCGGACACCCCGGTGCGCGGGCCGCGGTCGGCGGCGCCGCCTCCGGGGCCGTCCAGCTCCAGGAAGAAGCCCGGCGCGGCGGCGTTCTGCCCCGCGGCGAGCGGGGCGCCGTCGTGGGTCAGGTCGATGCCCAGGGCCTTGGCGAGGTTGCCCGGCCCGCGGGCCAGCGCGGCCCCGGGCACCGGGCCGGACCGGCCGGCGGCCCGGCGGGCGCGGGCGAGCTCGAGACCCTCGACGACCTCGCCGGCCCGGAGCAGGCACCCGCCGGCGGTGCCCTCGGGGCGGCAGACGAGGTTCACCGCGTGGTGCATCCCGTACGTGAAGTACACGTAGACGTGGCCCGGCGGACCGAACATGGAGGCGTTGCGCGCCGTCCGCCCGCGCCACGTGTGCGCCCCCGGGTCCGGCAGGTCGGAGCCGTCCGGCCCGCCGTAGGCCTCGACCTCCGTGATCCGCAGGACCACGGTGCCCTCACCGGTCCGGAGGCCGAACAGGCCGCCCAGCAGCCGCGGGGCCACCTCCGGAGCCGGCCGGGACAGCAGCTCGAGCAGCGCCGGCCCGGTGACGGGCCCGCCCCCGCTCATCCCGCGACGATCGGGGCCCGCCGCGAGAACTCCGCGGCCACGGACACCTGGCGCTCGAGCTCGCCGATCTGCGCGGCCACCGCCGACGGCGCCGTGCCGCCCTGGGCGCTGCGCGAGGCCAGCGAGCCCGCCACGGTGAGCACCTCGCGCACGCCCGGGGTGAGCCGGTCGGAGATCGCGGCGAAGTCCGCGTCGGAGAGGTCCCACAGCTCGATCCCGCGCTGCTCGCAGACCCGCACCGCGTCCCCGGCGACCTCGTGCGCGTCCCGGAAGGGCACGCCCTGGCGCACGAGCCACTCGGCGACGTCGGTGGCGAGGGCGAAGCCCTGCGGGGCGAGCTCGGCCATGCGGTCGGTGTTGAAGTCGAGGGTGGCGACCATCCCCGAGACCGCGGGCAGCAGCACCTCGAGCTGGTCGATCGCGTCGAAGACGGGCTCCTTGTCCTCCTGGAGGTCCCGGTTGTAGGCCAGGGGCAGGCCCTTGAGCGTGGCCAGCAGACCCGTGAGGTCGCCGATCAGCCGGCCGGCCTTGCCGCGGGCGAGCTCGGCGATGTCCGGGTTCTTCTTCTGCGGCATGATCGAGGACCCGGTGGAGAAGGCGTCGTCGAGGGTGACGAAGGAGAACTCCTTGGTGGCCCACGTGGTGATCTCCTCGGAGATCCGGGACATGTCCACGGCGATCATCGCGGTGACCCAGGAGAACTCGGCGTAGACGTCCCGGGCCGCGGTGCCGTCGATGGAGTTGTGCACGGCGGAGTCGAAGCCCAGCTCGGCGGCGACGGCCCCCGGGTCCAGGCCGAGCGAGGACCCGGCGAGCGCCCCCGAGCCGTACGGGGAGACCGCGGCGCGGGCGTCCCAGTCGACGAGGCGCTGCACGTCCCGCAGCATCGCCCAGGCGTGGGCGAGCAGGTGGTGGGACAGCAGCACCGGCTGGGCGTGCTGGAGGTGGGTGCGCCCGGGCATCGGGGCCTCCGGATGGGCCTGCGCCTGGTCCAGGAGGGCCTGTACGACGTCGAGCACGTTGCGGGCGATGATCGCGGCGTGGTCGCGCAGGTACATCCGCCCGAGGGTGGCGATCTGGTCGTTGCGGGACCGGCCGGCGCGCAGCTTGCCGCCGAGCTCGGGCCCGGCCCGCTCGATGAGGCCCTTCTCGAGGGAGCCGTGGACGTCCTCGTCCGAGGCCTCGGGGGCGTAGGCCCCGGAGCGGACGTCGGCCTCGAGCCGGTCGAGGGCGTCGAGCATGCCCTCGAGCTCGTCGCCGGTCAGCAGCCCGGCCGTGCGCAGGACCCGGGCGTGGGCCCGTGAGCCCGCGATGTCGTAGGGGGCCAGGCGCCAGTCGAAGTGCGTCGACCTGCTCAGCGCCGCGAGGGCGTCGGCCGGTCCCCCGGCGAAGCGCCCGCCCCAGAGCGCGCCCTCGTTGGTCCCGTGCTTGTCCTGCTGCGCCATGTCTCTCCTTCTCGGGTCGGCCGGGCGTGGACGGAGGGCCCCACCGCCGGGATGGGGCCCTCCGTCGTCGTGCCCGTTCCTGCTGGGGACGAGCCTACGTGCTCCGGGGCTGCTTGCCCTCGGCCGCGAGCCGCTGCTCGCGGGACGCCGCGACCTTCGAGGACATGCCGAACAGCTCGATGAACCCGCGGGCCTGGGACTGGTCGAACGCGTCGCCCTCGTCGTAGGTGGCGAGGTTGAAGTCGTACAGGGAGGTGTTCGAGCGGCGGCCGGTGACCGTGGCCTGGCCGGCGTGCAGGGTCATCCGGATGTCGCCGTCCACGTACTTCTGGGTGTCCTGGATGAACGCGTCCAGGGACTGCTTGAGCGGGGAGAACCACTGGCCGTCGTAGACGAGCTCGGTCCAGCGCTGGGTGGCCGTGCGCTTGAAGCGGGCCTGCTCGCGCTCGACCGTCACGTTCTCGAGCTCCCGGTGCGCGGCGATGAGCGCCATGGCTCCGGGGGCCTCGTAGACCTCGCGGGACTTGATGCCCACGAGCCGGTCCTCGACGATGTCGATCCGGCCCACGCCCTGGGCCCCGGCGCGCCGGTTCATCTCCTGGATCGCCTGCAGCGGGGTGACGGGCTGGCCGTCGAGGGCCACGGGAATGCCGCCCGCGAAGCTGATCACGACCTCGTCGGCCGGCGGCGGGAACGTGGGGTCGTCCGTGTAGTCGTAGACGTCCTTGGTGGGTGCGTTCCAGATGTCCTCGAGGAACCCGGTCTCCACGGCGCGGCCCCACACGTTCTGGTCGATCGAGAAGGGGTTCTTCTTGGTCGTGGCGATCGGCAGGTGGTGCTTCTCGGCGTAGTTGATGGCCTTGTCTCGGGTCAGGGCGAGATCGCGGACCGGGGCGATGCACTTGAGCTCGGGACCCAGGGTCTGGATGCCCACCTCGAAGCGGACCTGGTCGTTGCCCTTGCCGGTGCAGCCGTGGGCCACGGTGGAGGCGCCGAACCGCTTGGCGGCGGCCACGAGGTGCTTGACGATCACCGGGCGGGACAGTGCCGAGACCACGGGATAGGCGTCCATGTACAGGGCGTTCGCCTGCAGGGCCGGCATGCAGTACTCCGCGGCGAACTCGTCGCGGGCGTCGGCCACGTAGGCTTCGACGGCCCCGCAGTCGAGGGCGCGCCGGCGGATGGTCTCGAGGTCCTCGCCGCCCTGCCCGACGTCGACGGCCACGGCGATGACCTCGGCCCCCGTCGCCTCGCCGATCCAGCCGATGGCCACGGAGGTGTCGAGGCCTCCGGAGTAGGCCAGCACAACACGCTCGGTCACGGTGTTCTCCTTCGTCGGTGGTCCGGGCACCACGACGTGGCCCCGCCTTCTGTGCATGACTATACACCTCAACTTGTATTTATGCATACTCGCCCGGACTCCTCCGCACACGCTCCGGGCACTCCCCCGGAGACGGTCGCGACACCCCGGCACCCTGTGGTCGACCAGTGGGAGTCCGCCCGCCGCAGGGCCCGAGCACGCCTCCGACCTGCACTGGCGCGGTGCGCCACTCCCCAATTATGAATCGCTAGCAATAGCGCGCCCGTTCCGACATACTGGGGGCGAGGTGTGGTCCGTACCGAACGATCACACCCGGAACGGCGAGGACCCACGCGTCCCGGCCGCCCTCCACACCCGGTCCCTATCCCGAGAGGAACCCCATGACGAACGTTCCCGAGCAGACCCTCACCACACGCCAGGGTCACCCGGTCCACGACAACCAGAACACCCGCACCGTCGGCTCGCGCGGGCCCGCGACCCTCGAGAACTACGCGTTCCTCGAGAAGATGAGCCACTTCGACCGCGAGCGGATCCCCGAGCGCGTGGTGCACGCCCGCGGCACCACCGCCTTCGGCTACTTCGAGGCCTACGGCACGTACGGCGACGAGCCCATCGCCAAGTACACCCGCGCCAAGGTCTTCAGCGAGGCCGGCAAGCGCACCGAGACCGCCGTGCGCTTCTCCACGGTGGCCGGCGGCCGGGACTCCTCCGAGGTGGCCCGCGACCCCCGCGGCTTCGCCGTGAAGATGTACACCGAGGACGGCAACTGGGACCTCGTCGGCAACAACCTCGGCGTCTTCTTCATCCGGGACGCCATCAAGTTCCCGGACTTCATCCACTCCCAGAAGCCGGATCCCGTGAACTTCGAGGCCGGTGTCGCCAACCGCGCCTTCGACTTCTGGAGCCAGTCGCCCGAGGCGATGCACATGATCACGATCCTGTTCTCCCCGCGCGGGATCCCGGCGGACTACCGCCACCAGCAGGGCTTCGGCGTGAACACCTACAAGTGGGTCAACGCCGCCGGTGAGTCCGTGCTGGTGAAGTACCACTGGATCCCGAAGCCGGGCGTGAAGTCGCTGACCTCCGAGGACGCCGCGAACATCCAGGCGCAGACCCTGGGTTCGCACACCAAGGACCTCTACGACGCCATCGAGGCCGGCGACTACCCCGAGTGGGAGCTGCAGGTCCAGGTCATGGAGGACCACGACCACCCCGAGCTGGACTTCGACCCGCTGGACGACACGAAGGTGTGGCCGGAGGAGCTGTTCCCGCCGAAGCCGGTCGGCCGCATGGTGCTGAACCGCAACCCGCAGAACTTCTTCGCGGAGAACGAGCAGATCGCCTTCGGCACCGGCGTGCTGGTGGACGGCCTCGACTTCTCCGACGACAAGATGCTCGTGGGCCGCACCTTCTCCTACTCGGACACCCAGCGCTACCGCGTGGGCCCGAACTACCTGCAGCTGCCGGTCAACGCGGCGAAGGCCCCGGTGGCCACCAACCAGCGCGACGGCCAGATGGCCTACGGCGTGGACCTGGCCCCCGGCCAGAACCCGCACGTGAACTACGAGCCGTCCATCACCGGCGGCGTGCAGGAGACCCCGAAGCCCGAGGGGTACCAGCCCGAGGTCGGCCCTCGGATCGACGCGCGCCTGACCCGCGCCCAGATCGAGCGGACCAACGACTACCAGCAGGCCGGCGAGCGCTTCCAGCTCCAGGAGGACTGGGAGAAGGAGGAGCTCATCGCCAACCTGGTCGACGCGCTGTCCCAGTGCGACCGCCCGATCCAGGAGCGCATGGTCTGGCACTTCTACATGGTCGAGGACGAGATGGGCCGCCGCGTGGGCGACGGCATCGGCGTCTCCCTCGAGGACGTCCAGGATTTGGGTCCCCTGCCCACCCAGCGGCTGACCGAGCAGGAGCTGCAGCGCGTGGCGAACCTCGGCAACAACGGCCCCCGGGACGTGGCGGGTCTCACCATGACCCACTGCGTGCCCAACGAGCACGTGCGCGTGGAGCGCGAGCCCCAGCAGGCGAGCCCCGCGATGATGTCCAACTGACCCCGTGACTCCGGGCGCCCCGCACGGGGCGCCTCCCCCGGGGTCCGGTGGACCCAGCACGCCGGAGGGGCCGGCCGCGTCCAGCGGCCGGCCCCTCCGGCGTCCCGGCTCAACCGCGGTGCTCGGCGCCCTCGAGGTCCAGGGACCGCTTGAGGATCTTGCCGGTCGGACCCTTCGGCAGCTCGTCGACCACCTTGTAGTAGCGCGGGTGCTTGTACCTGGCCACGCGCTCGCGGACGAAGGCGTCCAGCGCGTCGACCTTCTCGTCCTGCTCCCCCTCGGGCACGTGGCGGAAGGCGACGACGGCGGCGACCTCCTCGCCCATCGCCTCGTCCGGCACCCCGACCACCGCGGCCTCGGCGATGCCCGGGAACTGGTAGATCACCTCCTCGACCTCGCGGGGGTAGACGTTGTAGCCGCCCCGCAGGACCATGTCCTTCTTCCGGTCCACGATGTAGTAGAAGCCGTCCTCGTCCACCCGGGCGAGATCCCCCGTGGAGAACCAGCCGTCACGGATCGCGGCCTCGGTGGCCTCGGGGTTGCGCCAGTAGCCGGCCATCACGTACTCCCCGGCCACGACGAGCTCGCCGATCTGCCCGACGGGGACCTCGTCACCGAGGTCGTCCACGACCTTGAGCTGCGCGCCCCGCACCACGGTGCCGATCGAGCCCGGCCGGCGCCCCCGGTCCTTCTGGTTGAAGCACACCACCGGGGAGGTCTCGGACAGGCCGTAGCCCTCGTAGATCGGCGCCCCGAACACCTTCTCGAAGCGCTCCAGGACCTCGACCGGCAGCGGGGACCCGCCCGAGACTCCGGCCCGCAGGTGCGGCAGCTCGACCCGGCTCCCGTCCGCCGCGGCGAGCAGCGCGACGTACATGCTCGGCACCCCCGCGAAGACCGTGACCTCGTCCCGCGCCAGGATCTGCAGCGCCTTGGCCGGGTCGAAGCGCGGCAGCAGCGTGACGGTCGCTCCCGCCTGGACGACTCCGTTGAGCGCCACGGTCTGGCCGAACACGTGGAAGAACGGCAGGGCCCCGAACATGACGTCCCCGGGCCCCAGATCGAAGAGGTCCGCGGACAGCTCCGCGTTGGTCCGCAGATTGTGGTGCGTCAGGACGGCACCCTTAGGCCGGCCCGTGGTCCCGGAGGTGTAGAGCAGCACGGCGGGCGCGTCGTCGTCGCGGTCGGCGACATCGGACCGCGGCGGGACCTCTCCGAGGGCCTGCAGCGTCCCGGCGGCCGAGACCTCGACCACCCGGACGTCCCGGCCCAGGTCCGCGACCGCGGCGCGGGTGGCCTCGGCCATGGCCTCCCAGACGAGCACCAGGGACACGTCCGCGTTCTCGAAGTGGTACGCCAGCTCCCGGGGGCTGAGGAGGGGGTTGAGGGGCACGACCACGCCGCCCGCGCGCAGGATCCCGTAGTAGGCGATCGGCATGTGCGGGACGTTGGGCAGGATCATCGCCACCCGGTCCCCCGACCCGATCCCGGTCGCGGCGAGCATCGACGCGACCCGCGCCGACAGGTCGTCGAGGGCCCCGTAGGTCAGGACCTTGTCGTCGAGGACCACGGCCCGGGACTCCGGGGAGGCCGCGGCGGTGTCGGTGAGCAGACTGACGAGATTCGTCATGGCGGAACTCCGGATCCCCGGTGCACGGGCACCGGCGCGAGGAACGGGCACGGGGTGAGCTGTGTCACCCGAGCGTGCCAGTCGGTTACTGCAACGTCAAGACCCGGGTACTTCCAGGTGGCGCGTGCCATGCGCCCCGCCCCCGATAAACTGGCCGGCAGGAGCACCACCCGACCGACCGCGAAGGATCACCCGTGACCGAGAACCCCCAGCAGCCCGATCAGCCCCAGGACGGGGCGGCCCCCCAGCTGACCGAGGAGGAGATGGCCTACGTGCTCTCCCTGTTCGAGATGGCCCGGACGGGGGACACCGAGAACCTCCTTCCGGCCGTGCGCGCGGGTGTCCCGGTCAACCTCACCAACGGCAAGGGCGACACCCTGCTGGTCCTCGCGGCCTACCACCAGCGCGAGGGGACCGTCGCGGCGCTGCTCGAGGCCGGGGCGGACCCGGACCGGGTCAACGACAACGGGCAGACGGCACTGATGAGCGCGGTGTTCCGGGGCAACGAGACGATCGTCCGGACGCTGCTCGAGGCCGGGGCCTCGCAGACGGCCGGCGCCCACTCCGCCCTCGACTTCGCCCGGGTCTTCGAGCGCACGGACCTCGTCCCCGTCCTCGAGGAGTACGAGGCCCGCTGAGACCGCGGGACGCGCACCCGCCGGCCGCTCAGACGAGGCCCTCCACCTCGCGCTTGAGGATCTTGCCGGTGGGCCCCTTGGGCAGCGCGTCCACCACCCGGTAGAGCCGCGGGCGCTTGTAGGAGGCCACGCGCTCGCGCACCCAGGACCGCAGCTCGGGCACCAGGCGCTCGCCGTCCGGGGCCGCCTCGGCCGTGAGCACCACGAACGCCGCGACCTCCTGGCCCTGCACCTCGTCCGAGATCCCGACCACGGCGACCTCCGCGACCGCGGGATGCTCGTACAGCGCCTCCTCGACCTCCCGGGGGTACACGTTGTAGCCGCCCCGCAGGATCATGTCCTTCTTGCGGTCCACGATGAAGACGCAGCCGTCCTGGTCCATGCGGGCGAGGTCCCCGGTGCGGAACCATCCGTCCCGGACCGCCTCGGCCGTGGCCTCCGGGTTGCGCCAGTAGCCGGCCATCACGTAGCGCCCCGCCACGGCCAGCTCCCCGACCTCTCCCGTGGGCACCTCCGCCCCCGTGTCGTCGAGGACGCGCAGCCGGGCGCCGGGGACGGCCGTGCCGATCGAGCCGGGCCGGACGGGCCCGTCGAGCTGGTTGAAGCTGACCACCGGGGACGTCTCGGACAGCCCGTAGCCCTCGTAGAGGCGGACCCCGAACACGCCCTCGAAGCGCCGGAGCACCTCGACCGGCAGCGCGGCCCCGCCCGAGATGGCCGCCCGCAGCGCGGGGAGGGCCACCGGGCGGTCCCCGGCCGCCCCCAGCAGGGCGACGTGCATGCTCGGGACCCCGTCCAGGACGGTGACGCCGTCCCGCTCGAGGATCTCCAGCACCGTGCGCGGGGCGAAGCGCGGGAGCAGGGTCACGGCGGCGCCCGCGGCGACCACCGCGTTGAGCGCCACGGTCTGGCCGAAGACGTGGAAGAAGGGCAGGCCGCCGAAGAACACGTCCTCGGGGACGATCCGGAAGAGGTCCACGACCATCTCGGCGTTGCCGAGGAGGTTGTCGTGGGTGAGCATCGCCCCCTTGGGCCGTCCCGTGGTGCCGGACGTGTAGAGCAGCACCGCCATGTCCTGCGCCCCGCGCTGCTCGAGACCGGCCAGCGGCTCCACGCCCGCGAGCCGCTGGAGGGTGCCGGCGGCCGACAGCTCGACCACCGGCACGTCGAGCCCCAGCCGCTCGAGGGCCTCGCGACAGGCCCCGGCCATGGCTTCCCACACCACGACCGCGGAGACCTCGGCGTCCTGGAAGTGGTGCGCGAGCTCGCGCGGGGTCAGCAGCGGGTTGAGCGGGACCACGACGGCCCCGGAGCGCAGGATCCCGTAGTAGGCGATCGGCATGTGCGGGACGTTCGGCGCGATGAGCGCTACCCGGTCCCCGGGATGGACGCCTCCGTCGCGCAGCAGGGTGGCGGCGCGCGCCGAGAGGTCGTCGAGCTCGGCGTAGCTGAGGACGGTGTCGTCGAGCACCACGGCGGGGCGCCGCGGGAGCCGGGCGGCCGTGTCGACGAGCAGGGACGCCAGGTTCGGCATGAGGGCGCTCCTTCCGGGGCGGACCGCGTAGTGGACGGTGTGGGGAACATTGCACCACACCGGCTCCCGCCCCGGACCGTGCACGGGCCGCCCCGGGGGATCACGCCGTGCGCCCGGGCCCGGCCCTCACTCGGCGAGCTCCAGGAAGCGGCGGGCCACGGCGTGGCCGCCGTCGGCCTCCCGGCACACCACCATGATCGTGTCGTCGCCGGCGATGGTGCCGAGGACGGCGGGGAGCACGGACGTGTCGATGGCGGACGCGAAGTACTGGGCGGCCCCCGGCGGGGTGCGCAGCACCACGAGGTTCGCGCTCGCCTCGGCGGTGACCAGCAGCTCGCGGCACAGGCTGGCCAGGCGCGCGTCGAGCACCTCCTGGGTGATCCCCGAGGCGGGCGAGCGGTCGGCCCCGGCCTGGGGGACGGCGTAGACGAGGGCGCCGGAGCCGTCGCGCACCCGGACGGCCCCCAGCTCCACCAGGTCACGGGAGAGCGTGGCCTGGGTGACCTGCACGCCGTCCTCGCCCAGCCGGGCGGCCAGCTCGGCCTGCGAGTGGATCGCCCCGCCGGTCACGAGGGCCACGATCCGGGCCTGCCGTGCGGTCTTGGTCGCGGGGATGGTCATGCCGGGACGGCAGGGGCGTCGGCGGCGTCCAGGTCGTACCGCCCGGAGCGGGCCATGAGCCACACGAGGAGGGCCTTCTGGGCGTGCAGCCGGTTCTCCGCCTCGTCCCACACGACGGACTGCGGGCCGTCGATGACCTCGGCCGCGACCTCGGACCCGCGGAAGGCGGGCAGGCAGTGCAGGAACAGCGCCCCGGGCGCGGCCTGGGCCATCGCCGCGGCGTCCACGGTGTACTCCCGGAAGACCTGCGCCCGCACCTCGGTCTCCGCCTCCCGCCCCATGGACACCCAGGTGTCGGTGCAGACCACGTCCGCCCCGGCGAGCGCCTCGGCCGGGTCGGTGGTCACGCGCACGGACCCTCCGGTCCGCTCGGCGCGCTCCTCGGCGGCCTGCACCACGGCCGGGTCCGGGAGGTGGCTTCCCGGTCCGGCGACGCGCACGTGCATGCCCGCGGTGGTCCCGCCGAGCAGGTAGGAGTGGGCCATGTTGTTGGCGGCGTCCCCGAGATAGGCGAAGGTGAGCCCGGCCAGGCTCCCCCGGTGCTCCCGCACCGTGAGCAGGTCCGCGAGGATCTGGCACGGGTGGTAGTCGTCGGAGAGCCCGTTGACGACGGGGACGGTCGAGGCCGCGGCCATCTCCTCCAGGCCGGACTGGGCGTAGGTGCGCCACACGATGGTCGAGACCATGCGGGAGAAGACGCGCGCGGTGTCCGCCACGCTCTCCTTGCCCAGCTGGGACTCCCCCGGGTTGATCATCAGCGGACTGCCGCCGAGGTCGGCGATCCCGGCCGCGAAGGAGACCCGGGTGCGGGTCGACGTCTTGTCGAAGATCACGGCCACCGTCTGCGGCCCCGCGTAGGGCCGGTGGGCCCAGCGGTCGGCCTTGAGGCGGGCGGCCAGCTCCAGCACCTCGGCCTGCTCCTGCTGGGAGAGGTCGGTGTCGACGAGGAAGTGGCGGGGGGTCATGGACGGGTTCATGCTTCTTTCGGCGGGGTCTCGGGCGCGGTCGTGGCGGGGGCCGTGACGGCGGCGGTGGCGGTGCTCAGGATCGCGGGGAGCGCGTCGAGGAAGGTGCGCGCCTGCTCCGGGGTGAGGATCAGGGGCGGGGCCAGGCGCAGGGTCCCGGGGCCGGTCGCGTTGACGATGAACCCGGCGTCCCGGGCGGCCTCGACCACGGCGGGCCCGAACGGGGCGGTGGCCCCCTCGGGGACCTCGAGGTCGGCGCCGATCAGCAGTCCGCGCTGGCGCACGTCGCCGACCCCGGGGACCGCGCGCAGGCCCTCGCCGAGCACGGCGCCCACGGTGCGGGCGTGCTCGAGCAGGCCGTCCTCCTCGATCACGGTCACGGTGGCGAGACCCGCGGCGGTGGCCGGCGGGTTGCCGCCGAACGTCGTGCCGTGCTGGCCGGCCCCGAGCAGCGCGGAGACCTCCGCGCCGACCGTCAGCATCGCGCCGATCGGGAAGCCGCCGCCGAGCCCCTTGGCCAGGGTGATCGCGTCCGGCAGGTCGCCGCCGGTGAGCTCGGCGGAGGAGGCGAACCAGCGGCCGGTGCGGCCTATCCCGGTCTGCACCTCGTCCACGACGAGCAGCGCGCCGTGCCGGCGGGTCAGCTCCCGGGCGCGCCGGAGGTAGCCCTCGGGCAGCTCGCGCACGCCGGCCTCGCCCTGGACGGGCTCCACGATCAGCGCGGCGACGGTCCCGTCGAGATGCTCCTCGAGGGCCTCGACGGTCGCGGGGATGTGCTGCACCCCGCCCGGCAGGGGTGCGAAGGGCGCCCGGTACGCCTCCTTGGCGGTCAGGGCGAGCGCGCCCATGGTGCGGCCGTGGAAGGCGGACTCGAGGGCGAGGACGGTGCCGCGGGGCCGGCCGTCCGGGCCGGGGTGCTCGTGGCCGTGGCGACGGGCCAGCTTGAAGGCGGCCTCGTTGGCCTCCGCCCCGGAGTTCGCGAAGAAGACGTGGGAGCCCGCGGGCGCGCCCGCCAGGGACAGCAGCTTGCCGGCGAGGGCGATCTGCTGGGGCGAGGTGAAGAAGTTGGAGACGTGGCCCAGCGTGGCGAGCTGGCGGGAGACGATCTCCACCCAGCGCGGGTGGGCGTGGCCGAGGGCGTTGACGGCGATGCCCGCGAGCAGGTCGAGGTAGTCCCGGCCGTCGGCGTCGGTGACCACGGCCCCCTTGCCGTGGGTGAGCACGAGCGACGGGCTGCCGAAGACGCCGAGCAGCGAGTCGGCGTACTCGCCGAGCAGGGCGGTCTGGGCGGAGTACCGGGAAGCGGTGTGCTGGGCGGTGGTGTGCTGGGCGGTCATGACGATGCTCCGTGGTCGGGGACGAGCTGGGTTCCGATGCCGGTGTCGGTGAAGATCTCGAGCAGGCACGTGTGCGGGCTGCGCCCGTCGACGATGGACGCCCGGCGCGCCCCGCCCTCCACGGCCCGCAGGGCCGCCTCCATCTTGGGGATCATCCCGGCCTGCAGGCCCGGGAGCATCGCGCGCAGCTCCGAGGCGGAGAGGGACGCGATGAGCGAGTCCCTGTCGGGCCAGTCCGCGTAGAGGCCCTCGACGTCGGTGAGGGCCACGAACTTCTCGGCGCGCAGGGCCACGGCGACGGCGGCGGCGGCGGTGTCCGCGTTGACGTTGAGGATCTCCCCCGTGAGGCGGCCGTGCGCGTCGACCTCCGGCGCCACCGAGGAGATGACGGGGATCCGCCCGGCCTCGAGGAGCTGGGTGACGGGCTCGGGGTTGACGCCGACGACCTCGCCCACGTGGCCGAGGTCCACCTCCACGCCGTCCACGACGGTGCCCCGGCGGGCCGCCCGGAACAGCTCGGCGTCCTCCCCCGAGAGCCCGACGGCGTACGGGCCGGTGGCGTTGAGCAGGGAGACGAGCTCCCGCTGGACCTGCCCCGTGAGCACCATGCGAATGGCGTCCACGGCCTCCCTGGAGGTGACCCGCAGCCCGCCGCGGAACTCCGACTCGATGCCCAGCCGTTCCAGCATGCGGTTGATCTGGGGCCCGCCGCCGTGCACCACGACCGGCTTGATGCCGACGTGGCGCAGGAACACCATGTCCTCCGCGAAGGCCTGCCGCAGCGGCTCGGAGACCATGGCGTTGCCGCCGTACTTGAAGACCATCACGGACCCGGAGTAGCGCTGGATCCAGGGCAGGGCCTCCATCAGGGTGCCCGCCTTCAGCTGTGCGGTCTCGTAGCGGGTCGGGTCACTGGGGTCGGTCATGCTTCTCCTGCGCCGGGGGTCGGTGCTGTGCTGGTGGGCGGGCTGGTCAGCTGGAGTAGGCGCTGTTCTCCTCGACGTAGTCGTGGGTGAGGTCGTTGGTCCAGACGGTGGCGTCGGCGTCCCCGGCCTTGAGGTCGACCAGGACGGTGACCCTGCGGTCGGCGGCCAGGTTCACGCCCTCGCGCGGGTCCCCGATCATGCCGTTGCGGCAGACCATGACCCCGTTGATGGTGACGTCGAGCTGGTCGGGGTCGAACGCGGCGTCAGTGGTGCCGACCGCGGACAGGACGCGGCCCCAGTTGGGGTCGTTGCCGAAGATCGCGGCCTTGAAGAGGTTGGAGCGGGCCACGGAGCGGCTCACGTCCTCCGCCTGCTTCTCGGTCACGGCGTTGACCGTGGTGATCTCGATGTCGTGGGACGCGCCCTCGGCGTCCGTGATGAGCTGCTGGGCCAGCGAGTGGCACACGGCGGTCACGGCCTGGCTGAACTCGAACTCGTCCGGGGTGATCCCGGAGGCGCCCGAGCCGAGCAGGACCACGGTGTCGTTGGTCGACATGCAGCCGTCGGAGTCGGTGCGGTTGAAGGTGACCTTCACCGCGTCCTCGAGCGCCCACTGGAGGGCGTCGGAGGAGAGCTCGGCGTCGGTCGTGAGCACCACGAGCATCGTGGCCAGTCCGGGGGCGAGCATGCCCGCGCCCTTGGCCATGCCGCCGACCGTCCACCCGTCGCGGACGTAGGCGGCCTGCTTGGAGACGGAGTCGGTGGTCATGATGGCTCGGGCCGCGGCGGCCCCGGCGGCGTCGTCGTCCCCGAGGGCCGCCACGACCTCGGGCAGGCCGCGCTCCATGACGTCCAGGGGCAGCTGGATGCCGATGAGCCCGGTGGAGCACACGACGACGTCCCCCGCCCCGACGCCGAGCGCCTCGCCGACGAGCTCGGCGGTCCGGTGGGAGACCTGGAACCCCTGCGGTCCGGTGCACGCGTTGGCGCCGCCGGAGTTGAGGACCACGGCGGCGGCCCTGCCGTCCGCGGTCGCGGCCTTGGACCACTGGATGGGCGCGGCGGCGATCCGGTTGGTCGTGTACACGGCCCCGACGTGGTGCTGGGGCCCGTCGTTGACGACGAGGGCGAGGTCCGGTCCGCCGGAGTCCTTGAAGCCCGCGGTGGTGCCGGCCGCGCGGAAGCCCTGGGCGGCGGCCACGCCGCGGGTGGTGTCGACCTGCAGGGTGCCGGCCGGCTGCTGGGAGGGGTACGTTCTCACGGTGCGACTCCTTGGAGGTTGAGGCCGGTGTCCTCCGGCAGGCCGAGGGCGAGGTTCATGGACTGGACGGCGCCGCCGGCGGTGCCCTTGACGAGGTTGTCGATGACGCACGTGACGATGACGCGGCCCGCCCGGGCGTCGTGGGCGATCTGGAGCTGGGCGTGGTTGGAGCCGGCCACCGACTTCGTCGAGGGCCACCGGCCCTCGGGCAGGACGGTGACGAACTGCTCGGCCACGTAGGCGCTCTCCCAGGCCTCCCGCAGCTGGGCGGCGGTCACGCCCTCGGCGACCCGTGCGGTGGCGGTCGTCAGGATGCCCCGGGGCATGGGAGCCAGCGTCGGCGTGAAGGAGATCCGCACGCGGTGCCCCGCGGCCCTCGAGAGGCCCTGCTCGATCTCGGGGGTGTGCCGGTGGGCGCCGCCCACCCCGTACGGGGTCATCGAGCCCATGACCTCCGAGCCCAGCAGGTGCGCCTTGACGGCCTTGCCGGCCCCGGACGTGCCCGAGGCCGCGACGATCACGACGTCCTCGGGCTCCAGGAGACCGGCGGCGAAGCCCGGGCCCAGGGCGAGCAGGGCGCTGGTCGGATAGCACCCCGGCACCGCGATGCGCGTGACCCCGCGGAGCTGCTCGCGCTGGCGGGTGCCCTCGGCGTCCACGACGAGCTCGGGCAGTCCGTACGGCCACGTCCCGGCGTGCGGAGAGCCGTAGAACTGGTCCCACTCCTCGGCGGAGTCGAGCCGGTGGTCGGCGCCGGCGTCGACGACCACGGTCTCCGGCGGCAGCTGCGCGGCGATCGCGGCGGAGGCGCCGTGCGGCAGGGCGAGGAAGACGACGTCGTGGCCGGCGAGGTTCTCGACCGTGGTGTCGACGAGCACCCGGTCGGCGAGGGAGTGCAGGTGCGGCTGCAGCTCCCCCAGCCGCTGGCCCGCGTTGGAGTGGGCCCCCACGGCCCCGATCTCGATCTGCGGGTGACCGGCGAGGATCCTCAGGACCTCGCCACCGGCGTAGCCGGATGCCCCCGAAACTGCTGCGCTGAACGTCATAAGGCCTACTCTAGCTCAAAGTTATGCATGGTCTTCAATATTTATGCACGCTACGGGAGGAGAACCGGCAGAGCAGGGGTGCGGGTGCGCCGTCGTCGGAGCACGTCGGGGGTCCCCCGTTCGGATCAGCCACGGCCGCTCTCGCGTCCCCCCGGAACGGCTCTGCACCCGAATCTACGCTTCCCAAGTGCAAATCTCGATGATGACGGGGGTATTTCAGTGCCCCCTCTTGTGCACACGCTACCCCTCCGCGACCCCTGCGGGGAGAGCGCGGCGGGGCGTCGCGCCTACCATGGCAGAGTTCCCGTCCGCGATGTCCAGGAGGTACCCGTCATGGTCCGTAGCGTCATGGTCGAACGAGCCGGAGGCCCCGAGGTCCTGACCCTCGGCGAGCGCCCGGACCTCGAACCCGGCCCCCGCCAGCTGCTCGTCGAGACCCGCGCCGCGGGGGTGAACTTCATCGAGGTCTACCAGCGCGAGGGCGACTACCCCGTGGAGCACCCCTTCACGCCGGGCTCCGAGGGCATGGGCGTGGTGACGGGCGTGGGCTCCGACGTGCAGCACTTCGCCCTGGGCGATCGGATCACCACGTCGCAGGCCTCCCGCACCTACGCCGACGCCTTCCTCGTGGACGCCGACAAGGCCCTGCGCGTGCCCACCGGCGTTCCCGACGAGGTCGCCGCGGCCGTCCCGCTGCAGGGCCTCACCGCGCACTACCTGGTCCGCTCGACGTACCCGGTCCAGGAGGGCGACGTCGCCGTCGTCACCGCGGGCGCGGGCGGGGTCGGGGGCCTCGCCGTGCAGCTGCTGACGGCGCTCGGAGCCACGGTGATCGCCCTGGTGGGCTCGCAGCAGAAGTCGGAGACCGCGCGCTCGCTGGGCGCCCACGTCGCCCTGGTGGGCTACGAGGGCTTCGCCGAGCGCGTCCGGGAGCTCACCGGTGGCCGCGGCGCCGACGTCGTCTACGACTCGGTGGGCAAGGACACCTTCGACGAGTCGCTCCGGACGCTGCGCAAGCGCGGGACGCTGGCCCTCTTCGGTGGCTCCTCCGGCCAGGTGCCGCCGCTGGACCCGCAACGGCTCGCCCAGCACGGGTCCCTGTACCTGACCCGGCCCACGCTCAACGACTACCTGCTCGACGAGAAGGAGCGGAACTGGCGCGCCGGCGAGCTCTTCGACGCGGTGCTCGACGGGTCGCTGACCATCCGTGTCGCCGAGACGTTCCCGCTCGCGCAGGCACGGCAGGCGCACGAGCTGCTCCAGTCCCGCGCCGCTCAGGGCAAGCTGCTGCTGGTCCCGTGAGCCCGGCACCGATGCACCGCTTCCTCGGCGCGGACGGCGCGCGGGACCCGTACACCCCCATCGTCGGGTGCTGCGCGGCCACCGTGGAGCACTACGACCTCGACCTCGACTACGACGTCGAGGACAACGGCCTCGAGGCGCGCGCCACCCTGAGCTGCCGCGCGCTGCACGACACGGACCGGATCGAGCTGGACCTCACCGAGCTCGCCGTGACCGACGTCCGGTTCGGCTCCGGCGGGCTCGGCGGTCTGCTCGGCGGCCGCCGGGTCCGCGCGGACCACCGCGGAAGCCGTCTCGTGCTGACCCTGCCCCGCCTCGTCGCCGCCGGGGAGGCGTTCACGCTCACCGTGGCCTACGAGGGGTACCCCGAGTCCCTGGACGGCCCCTGGGGCGAGATCGGCTGGGCCGAGCTCGACGACGGCGTGCTCGTCGCCGGGCAGCCCACCGGGTCGTCCACCTGGTTCCCGTGCGTCGACCACCCCTCCCACCGGGCGACCTACCGGGTCGCCGTGCACGCCGACGCCGACTACGAGGTGGTGGTCCACGGGGAGCTGGAGTCCGTGGTGGAGCGCGGCGGCGAGCGCCACTGGGTGTACACGTCCCGGGTGCCCCTGCCGCCCTACCTGGCGACCGTGCAGATCGGCCCGTACGAGCGGCGGGAGCTCACGGGCTCCCGCGTCCCGCAGCACCTCGTGTGCTCCAGGAAGCGGCGCAAGAAGGCGGAGAAGACGTTCGCGGAGCAGGGCCGGATGATCGAGGTGTTCAGCGACTGGTTCGGCCCGTACCCCTTTCCGAGCTACACCGTGGTGGTCGTCGACGAGTCGCTGGAGGACCCGTTCGAGTGCTACGCGTGCTCCGTGTTCGGCAAGAACCAGCTGGGCACCGACTGGGAGGAGCAGCGGCTCGTGGCGCACGAGCTGGCCCACCAGTGGTTCGGCAACAGCCTGGTCCTCTCCTCGTGGCAGGACATCTGGCTCAACGAGGGGTTCGCGTCCTACTCGGAGTGGATCTGGTCCGAGGCCTCCGGCGACAGGCCGGCCCGCTGGCACGCGGAGAAGGCCCACCGGACCCTCTCGAAGATGCGCCAGGACCTCGTCATCGGGGACCCCGGGCAGGTGCGGCTCTTCGACGACGTGGTCTACGTCCGGGGCGCCCTCACCGTCCACGCGATCCGGGAGACCGTGGGTGAGGACGCCTTCCGCGCCCTGCTGCACGGCTGGGTCACCGCCAACCGGGACGGCTGGGTGAGCACGGAGGGCTTCAGGGAGCACCTGCGCGGCTTCGTGCCCCAGCACCGGTGGGCGGAGGTCGACGGCCTGCTCGACGCGTGGCTGCTCCGGCGGGAGCTGCCCGCCCTGCCCTGATCCGCGCCGGGCCCTCGTGCCCCGACGAGAACGGGCCCCCGCGGGACGCACAGCGTCCGGCAGGGGCCCGTTCCGCCGTCCGGGCGGCGGGTGTCAGTGACCCCGGCGGTAGAGCCGGCGGGCGATCCAGACCCCGTACCCGGCCGCACCGAGGCCGGCGAGCAGCAGCAGGCCCGCCTGGACGCGCTGCCACGCGATGGTGCCCGCGGTGACTCCCTCCCCGAACTCGCCCGCCGCGGCGGTCTCGACCACCTGGAGGGTGCCCTCCTCGACGGCGAGCAGGGCGTCGGCCTCCCGGTGGAAGTCGCGCTCGCCGGAGCCCGTCTGCGTGCCGCGGAAGACGATCTCCTCCCCCGCCTCCGGGACGCGCGGGTCGGCGAGGCCCGAGTCGAAGGGCTGCTCGGTGACGGCCTCGTCCGCGGGCAGCGCCCCGCGGTAGATGGGGTTGTAGGTCTTGGTCTGCAGGTCGTTGGTCAGGTCCTGGTACTGCCCGGAGATCACCCACGACCGGTCCGCGTAGCCGGCCAGTCTCCGGGAGTCGTCCCAGGCGAGGGCCGCGCTGACGGCCAGGACAAGTCCCAGGAGCAGCCCCAGCAGCCCCACGGCCGTCGGCTTCCAGGCGATCGACCGGCGGGCGCGCCCGCCGTCGCGCTCCTCCTGCTCGTCGTCGAAGGCGAAGAACGTGTCCTGGCGGTCGGTGGTCTCCTCGGTCATGCTGCGCTCCTGGAACGGGGTCGGGGAAGGGGGGCGGTCGCGAACGCCGGGGTCGCGGCCGGGGACTCGGTGCCACAGTACCGAAGATGACGGCGCGCACCACGGCGTTCGCGAGTGTTACCGCGGGGGCAGTGTGCGGTGCGGGACGTCGGACGGCCCGCCCCCCGGAGGGGGCGGGCCGTCCGGGCGCGGCGCTCAGCCGCGGAGCACGGCGCCGTGGCGCTCGGCGGCCACGGCGACGGCCGCCTCGCGGGCGGCGGAGGCCTCGTCCGCGGTCAGCGTGCGGTCCGGGGCCCGGAAGCGCAGCGCGAAGGCGACCGACTTGCGGCCTCCCTCGATGCCGGGGCCCCGGTAGACGTCGAAGACGCGGACGTCCTCGAGCAGCTCCCCGGCGCCCTCCTCCAGCGCGGCCCGCAGCTCGGCGGCCGGGACGGAGGCATCCACCACGAGCGCGACGTCCTGGGTGGCGGCCGGGTAGCCGGAGATGGGGCGTGCCTGCACGACCTCGACCTCGGCGTCGGTGAGCGAGCTGAGGTTCAGCTCCATCGCGACGGTCCGCTCGGGCAGGTCCTGCGCGGCCACCAGCTGGGGGTGCAGCTCGCCCGCGTAGCCCAGCGGGGTGCCGTCGGCGGTGGCGAGCACCGCGGTGCGGCCCGGGTGGAAGGCCTGGTGGGTGCCCTGGCGGACGGTCAGCTCGACCCCCAGGACCTCGGCGGCCAGCCGGGCGGCGTCGAGGGCATCCTGCCAGTCGTACGCCCGGGGTGCGGTCCACGGGGCCTCGGCCGTGTCCCTGCCGGCCAGGACCGCGGCCAGGTGGCGCGGCTGGGCGGGGATGCCGGCCTCGAGCTCGTCGAGCACTGCCGGGCCCGGGTGCGCCCCCAGCGGGGGGATGCTCGCGCTGCCGAGCTGCTCGCCGGGGCGGAAGACCCGCCCGACCTCGTAGAGCGCCAGGTCCCGGAAGCCGCGGGAGGTGTTGCGCCGCAGGACCTCCAGCAGCCCCGGGAGCAGGGACACGCGGAGCATCCCCTGGGCCTCGCTGATCGGGTTGGCCAGCTTCACCGACGGCACGGGGACCCCGGGCTGCGGGGCGCCCCACAGCGCGTTGTCCGCCTGCGCGACGAACGGGTAGGCGAGCACCTCGGTCAGTCCGGCGGCCGCGAGGGCGTCGGCGACCCGCTTGCGGGCCTGCTGCTCGGCGGTCAGGCCGCGGCCGGGTGGCGCCACGGGCAGCCGCGAGGGGATCGTGTCGTAGCCCACGAGGCGGGCGATCTCCTCGACGAGGTCCTCCTTCTCGACCAGGTCGGTCCGCCAGGTCGGGGGCACCACGCGCCAGCCGTCGTCGGTGGCCTCGACCTGCGCGCCGAGCTCGGTGAGGGTCGTGACCACCTGCTCCGCCGTGTACTCCACGCCCGTGCGGCGGCCCGGGTGGTCCCAGGGCAGCTCGATCGGCGCCGGGGCGGAGGTGTGGTCCACGTCCGTGACCTGTGGGCCGGCCGTGCCGCCGGCCAGCTCCACCAGCAGCTCCACGGCGCGCTGGGCGGCCACCGGGGCGATCTGCGGGTCCACGCCGCGCTCGAAGCGCTTGGACGCCTCGGAGGGGAGCTTGTGCCGGCGCGTGGTGCGGGCGATCGAGATCTCGTCGAAGCGGGCCGCCTCCACGAGCACGTCGACGGTGCCGTCCGAGACCTCGGTGGCCGCCCCGCCCATCACCCCGGCCAGGCCGATCGGCCCGGATCCGTCCGTGATCAGCAGGTCCTCGGGGTCCAGGGCGCGCTGCCTGCCGTCCAGGGTGGTCAGCGTCTCGCCCGCGGCGGCCCGGCGCACGGTGATGCCGCCGGTCAGCTTCCCGAGGTCGTAGAAGTGCAGCGGCTGGCCGAACTCGAGCATCACGTAGTTGGAGACGTCCACCGGCAGGGAGATCGAGCGGATGCCCGCCAGGCGCAGCCGAGCCGACAGCCACGGGGGTGTCGGGGCGGTCGCGTCGATGCCGGTCACCGTGCGGGCGACGAAGCGGGTGCACCCGGGGCTGCCGTGGATCGGGGCGTCGTCGTCGACGGCCACGGGGAACCCGTCCCCGGTGGGCGCGGGCACCCGGGGGGCCACGGTACCGGCCGGGTCCGTGAAGGGCTTGTGCACGGCGTGGCAGTACTCCCGGGCCACGCCGCGGATGGAGAACGCGTAGCCGCGGTCCGGGGTCACGTTGATCTCGGCCGCCTCGTCGTGGAGCCCGAGCAGCTCCAGGGCGTCCGCCCCGAGCTCCGGGTCCAGGCCGAGGGTCGAGAGCACCAGGATGCCGTCGTGGTCCTCGCCGATGCCGAGCTCGCGCACCGAGGCGATCATCCCGGCGGAGGTGTGGCCGTACGTCCTGCGCGCGGAGATCGTGAAGTTGCCGGGCAGCACGGCACCGGGCAGCGTCACTACGACCTTGTCCCCGACCTCGAAGTTGTGCGCCCCGCAGATCACGCCCTGCACGCCGGAGGGGTCGATGCCCTTGCCGGTCAGGGGCTGCTCCTGGCCCTCGGGGACCACGCGGACGGTGCACCAGTTGACGGTCTTGCCGTTGGAGTGCGTCTCCGGCTCCTTGGACAGCACCTGACCCACCACGACCGGGCCCTTCAGGTGGTCCGTGGGGCGGTGCACGTCCTCCTCCTCGAGGCCCACCGTCACCAGGGTGGCCAGGACGTCCTCGGCGGTCGCGCCCGCCGGGACCGGGGCGTGCTCGCGCAGCCATGACAGAGGAACTCGCATGTCTTAGATCTCCATCCCGAAGTGCTCGCTGAAGCGGACGTCGCCCTCGACCATGTCGCGCATGTCCGGGACGTTGTTGCGGAACATCAGGGTTCGTTCGATGCCCATGCCGAAGGCGAAGCCCGAGTACACCTCGGGGTCGATGCCGGCCGCGCGCAGCACGTTCGGGTGGACCATGCCGCACCCGCCCCACTCGATCCACTGCGGCCCGTTCTTGGCGTTCGGGTGCCACACGTCCATCTCGGCGGACGGCTCGGTGAAGGGGAAGTAGTTGGGCCGCAGCCGGATCTTCGCCCCGGGGCCGAACATCTGCCGGGCGAAGTGCTCGAGCGTGCCCTTGAGGTCGGCCATCGACAGCCCCCGGTCCACGGCCAGGCCCTCGACCTGGTGGAAGACCGGGGTGTGCGTGGCGTCGAGCTCGTCGGTGCGGTAGGTGCGCCCCGGGACGACGACGTAGACCGGCAGCGCGCGGCTCAGCAGCGTCCGCATCTGCACCGGCGAGGTGTGCGTGCGCAGCACGAGGTGCGCCTCCGGCGGGTCCACGAAGAACGTGTCCTGCAGCTCCCGGGCGGGGTGGTCGGGCTTGAAGTTGAGGGAGTCGAAGTTGTACCACTCGGACTCGACCTCGGGGCCGTCGGCGACCTCCCAGCCCATGGCCACGAACGTCTCGCCGACGCGCTCCATGAGGTTGGTCAGCGGGTGCCGGCCGCCCAGGCGCCGGCGCCGGCCGGCGGCGGTGACGTCCACGGCCTCCTCGACGAGGATCCGGGCGTCCCGCTCCTCCTCGAGCACCGTGGTGCGGGCGGCGATCGCCTGGTTCACCCGGCCGCGGGCCTGGCCGATCAGCTTGCCGGCGGCGGCCTTCTGCGACTTGTCCAGGGAGCCGATCTGCCGGTTGGCCAGCGCCAGGGGGGACCGCTCCCCCGCGTGGGCGAGTCGGACCTCTTTGAGCTCATCCAGGTTGTGGGCGTTCTCGACGGCGGTGAGGGCCGCCTCGACAGCGGCGGCGACCGCGGCCTCGTCGGTCGGGTCGACCGCGCCGCTCGGTGCGGTCTCGGGTGGCAGTTCAGGCATCAGCTGGCGACTTCTTCGGCTCGGGGGCGGTGTCGTCCCGGCACGCTGTTCCACGGTCCGTGGAACGAGCAACACGGGGAAGCCCGGATCGGCACGGATCGCGGGCGGACCCCAGTCTATGGCAAGGGCCTCACGGGCCGCCCACCCGCTCCCGCGCCACGTTGTGGCCCGTCGGGACCGGAGCACCGCGCCGTCCGTCCCGTCCGTGCCTTGTTCCGGCTCGGTCCTGACGATCGCCGCCGAGGTGGTCCCCGACCTGGGCGGGGTGCACGGAGCGGACCTAGGCTGGCGGCATGATGCGGAAGCTGAGCCGATCGGCGCGCCTGCGACAGGTGTGGAACATGACGAACCTGTCCACCCCGCTGGGTCTGCTCGTCGCCGCGGCCACGCGGACCAGGCTGGTCCGGGGCCCAGAGGGGCTGATCCTGGGGTTCGGCTACCGGCCCCGGCTGCCGAAGGCGGGGGCCTTCACCGTCGGCAACGTGGTCCTGTTCCGCGCCGGGATCGACGATGTCGCCGCCCGGCCCCGGCTCGTCGCCCACGAGTCCCGCCACGCGACCCAGTGGGCCAAGTGCCTGGGCCTGCCGTTCCTGCCGGCCTACCTCGTGGCCGCCGGGTGGTCGATGCTGCGGTGCGGGCACCCGGCCCTGCGCAACCCGTTCGAGGTCCGGGCGGGCCTGGCCGACGGGGGCTACCGGCCGCCCGGTCGACCCTGACTCTCGGTTCGCGCTGTTTCGCTGTCGGGCATCCGAAGCCGAGCGTCCGTCCCGGTCACGCCCGATGGCCGCCGGTACCCGCTTCGAGCACCGTGGGTCACCTCCGCGTCGGACCCCGCACCGGGTCGCGGGTCCCGTGTGGCGTCCACCACCTGTTCACTGCGCGAACGCACTCCGTTCCCGGCATCATTGCTTCAGCGCCTGCCCCGCTTGAGGCTGCTGATCACCAGCGGCCTGCGCAACGCCGCCATCGACCTCCCCGCGGCCCGAGAGCACGGGATCACTGTGTGCGGAACCACCAGCAACACCGAACCCCCCGTGGAGCTGACCTGGGCGCTGATCCTCGGCCTGACCCGTCACCTTCTCCCCGAGGCCACCGCCCTGCGAGAACGCGGACCGTGGCAGCACACCGTGGGCACCGACCTGCACGGAGCCACCCTGGGCCTGCTCGGACTCGGCAAGATCGGCTCCCACATCGCCCGCATCGGGGCTGCCTTCGGCATGGACGTGCTCGCCTGGAGCCAGCACCTCACCGCCGAACGCGCCGCAGCCGCCGGAGCACGGCTGGCCGACTCCAAGGAAGCGCTGCTCACCGAGGCCGACATCGTCTCCATCCCCCTGGTGCTCAGCGATCGCACCCGCGGACTGCTCGGCGTCAACGAGCTGGCCCTGATGAAACCCGACGCCTTGCTGATCAACACCTCCCGAGCCGGAATCGTCGACCAGGACGCTCTGCTGGAGGTCCTGTGGAATCACCGGATCGCCGGCGCCGGCCTGGACGTCTTCGACACCGAGCCCCTCCCGGCGGACGACCCATTCCGGGACCTGCCCAACGTCCTGGCCACCCCCCACCTGGGCTACGTCACCGCACGCAACTACCGGACCTACTACACCCAAGCCGTGGAGAACATCCAGGCGTTCCTCGACAACAGACCCCTCTGCACCCTCTGAACGAGACCCGATCACCACCAGGCACCCAACCCAAGGAGCATCTGTCGGTGACGACCGGGGCCGAGATGCCGACGACCACCACTGACGCCTCGAACAGGTATCCTCGGCACGGCGCCCGGTTCGAGCCACCGGCCGGGCGTCTTACATTTCAGTCCCCACCCCTCCCGCTATCCACAAGAAGCGTCAGCCCTCCAGCAGTTTCAAAGGGGCGAAACGGGCAGCTCCCGGCTGCGGCGGCAAAGGGAGTCGGAACAATCCTTAGGTCGCGGATCACCTAGCTAGCCGGCGGCCCGGCGCTCGGCAACCGAGTCGGTGATCCGCCCGCGGTAGATCTCGCGTTCCATTTGCGCCGGACGGCCATGACGGTGAAGACCAGCAACGCCATCGGGGCTTGAGTGTTCACGTCTCCCCCACCCAGGTTCAGCTCCTGCAGACCGGTGCCCCTCCTCCGCAACACCTCATCGAAGACCAGCCAATAACCGGCCATATCTAGAACTGACAGAGGTTGTTGACACTCGGGTCTTTCAATCTTAGGAAGATTCCTGAAGTGACCCCCATCGGCCGGACTCCTTCAGACTTGGCAGAAGCCAGGGAAGGAGGCCCTGATGGGTCGAGTGAGCAAGTACCCGCCGGAGTTCCGTGAGCAAGCTGTGGCGCTGGTGCTGGACGGTAATCGCAGCGCCCGGGAGGTAGCCCGGGAGTTGGGCATCAACCACGAGACGCTGCGGAACTGGGTAATCAAGGTCCGTCGTGACCGTGCCGCCGGGCCAGCGGCCCTGAGCAGCGATGAACGCCTCGAGCTGGCCCGGCTGCGCCGGAAGGTCGCCGAACTCGAGGTCGAGAAAGAGATCCTGAAAAAAGCCGCGGTCTTCTTCGCCAAGGACAGTCGATGACCTCCCGAATGGACCTGTGGGAGTTCATCGATGCGGAGAAGACCGCCTACGGGGTCCGCCGGCTGTGCCGGTTGCTCGGGGTCAGCAAGTCCGCCTACTACGAGCACCGCCGGCGCGAGGGCGGTCCTTCGGCTGCTGATGAGGCCGATGCACATGAGGCGCATCAGGCCCGGGCTGCCTGGGCAGATCACCGCCGCGTGTACGGGGCTCGCCGACTCACCGCTGAACTGCGCCACCGCGGGCTTGCGTGGAACCGCAAGAAGGTGGCTCGGCTGATGCGCCTGAGCGGTATCGAAGGGGCCCACCGGCGCCGCCGCGGCAAGTACGGCAAACGCTCCGCCTCAACGGCCACGGCCCCGGATCTCGTCGAGCGGCAGTTCACCGCCTCAGCGCCGAACAAGCTCTGGGTCGCCGACATCACGTATCTGCGGACCTGGGAGGGATTCCTGTACCTCGCCGTGGTGATCGACGCCTGTTCCCGCAAGGTCGTCGGGTGGGCCATGGCCGACCACCTGCGCACCGAACTGGTGCTGGACGCGGTCGGGATGGCCATCTTCACTCGGAAACCCGATCCTGGACTGATCCACCACACCGACCGCGGGTCGCAGTACACCGCCTACGAGTTCGGCCGGACGCTGCGCACCTCAGGCATCCTGGCCTCGATGGGCCGGGTCGGCTCGGCCTTTGATAACGCGATGGCCGAGACGTTCTTCGCCACCCTGAAGACCGAGCTCGTCTACTGCCGCTCCTGGCCCACACGGCACGAGCTCGAGATGGAGGTCTTCTCCTACCTCGAAGGCTTCTACAACCCTCGCCGGCGCCACTCCCGGCTCGGTAACCTCAGCCCCACCGACTACGAGCAGCAGCTCGTGGCACAAAACGGGCTCTTCAGAATCCAAGGTGTAGTCGCGGCCTGAACCCGCCGGTCTCCAGCAGTGATCTGGCGATGTAGT
>NZ_JBHZTC010000027.1:0-35019 GCF_042879195.1 Kocuria nitroreducens | reverse complement strand
CGTTGTACTGGAGCTTCTGCTGGTGCAAGAACATCCTGACCTCCGTCATCGACTGCACTGGTCCGCCGCCGGTGCGGGACCCTGGGCCCCGTCTCCGGCTCTGCTTCCCACGCTAGTGACCGGCGCACAGAAATGGAAGCTTGCTGATTGAATGACGTGGAGCCGGGCGTGCTCGTCCCCTCTGCCCTGAGGCCCTCGGACCGTGCGCGGTGGAGGAGAGGTGCGCCGGACCCCTCGTCAGACGTCGAAGTGGGTGGTGGCCGGGCCCTTGCCGACCGTGTCCACGAGCTCGGCGGCCAGATCGCGCAGCTTCACGTTGCGGTGGCTGGAGGCCGCCCGCAGGATCTCGAAAGCCCTCTCCTGGCTGCAGCGGTTCTGACCCATGATGATCCCCACGGCAAGGTCGATGGAGGTCCGGGATTCCATCGCGGTCCGCAGGTCGGCCTCGATGTCGCGGTGGCGGGCCAGGCGCACGGCCAACCGCAGGATGGTGGAGGCCTCGGCCACGTGACGCTCGACGACGTCGAGGACTGCCTGGTCGAAGGCGTCCGGGACGTCGGCGTAGACATCCAGGCCCGCCGTGGCCTCCCCACCGAGCTCGAAGGGCACGCCCAGAGCCGAGAGGATCCCGTTCTCGGCGGCGGCCCGCCCGTAGGCCGGCCACCGCGGATCGGTGTGGACGTCACGGAGGTAGACCGTCCGGTGCTCCCGGGCGGCGGTCAGGCACGGGCCGTCGCCGTAGTGGTACTGGATCTCGTCCAGGGCCTCGGCCCGGGGGCTGGAGGAGGCCACGGTGATGGAGCGCTTGGGGCGCAGCAGAGTCACCGCGCACCACACTTCCTCCCCGTCCGCGGTCAGCGCCTGGGCGATGGCGGCGGTGAACGCGTCGAGGAACACGCTGATGTCCTCGGACTCCAGCAGCAGCTCCTGGAGCCCGACCCCGGGCCTGTCACCCGTTCCGTTCTCGGTCATGGACGTCTCCTTCGTCTCGGTCCGATGAGCACCCCGACGCCGCCCAGGAGGGTGTCCGGGTCATGGGGGCGTGGGTCTCAATGTACGGGTTTCCCCAGGTCGTCGCGCTCGAGCGCGTCGCAGTCCTGGGCCCGTGCTTGCTCGAGCAGAACCGAGGGCGCGGCTTCGGCGGCGAGGTGCTCCCGGGACATCAGCACCCCGGTGGCCGGGGCGACGGTCACCCGCGAGGCCGGCGCGGCCTTCAACGACTCGCTCAAGCACGTGCCTGTCCCGAGCTCGTACTGCAGGGCATCGGCGGCCCCCACGGCCTGGTCGGTGGACGCGGTGGAGATCCGGGTGCCCTCCTCGTCCAGCAGGGAGCGCCCGGCGCCGGTCGCACCCGGGATCACCTGGTGGGCCACGCGGGCCGGTCGGCGCACCGCAGCACCGGCATCGTCCAGACTCAGGAGCATTCCGTGCATCTGGGCGAGACGGTGGTCAGTTCACCGGGAGACGTCTGGTGCACCGTTGCGGTGGGGGCCCGTCGGCGCCGCAACGAGCGTGGGAGAGTGGGGGGCATGCGCGCAGTGGTTGTCGATGCTGTCCGGGGCCGGCCCGAGGTCCGTGACGTTGCCGAGCCCACGGCACCGCCGCTCGGGGTGGTCGTCCAGGTGATGGCCACGGGGATGTGCCGCAGCGACTGGCATGCCTGGGCCGGGCACGACGAGATCGTGCTGCCCCACGTCCCCGGGCACGAGCTGGCCGGAGTGGTCGTCGCCGTGGGTGCGGGCGTGCGCCGGTGGAGGACCGGCGACCGGGTGACCGTCCCGTTCGTCTGCGGCTGCGGCCGATGCGACTGGTGCCGTTCCGGCGAGGCGCAGGTCTGTCCCGATCAGGAGCAACCGGGTTTCACCCACTGGGGATCCTTCGCCGAGTACGTCGCCCTGCACGGCGCCGACACGAATCTCGTGGCCGTCCCCGAGCACGTCGACTTCGCCACCGCCGCGGGGCTCGGGTGCCGGTTCGCCACGGCGTACCGGGCCCTGGCCGACCGGGCCCGCGTCACCGAGGGGCAGTGGGTGACCGTGGTCGGGGCCGGCGGGGTGGGGCTCAGCGCGGTGATGATCGCCCGGGCACTGGGAGGGCGGGTGATCGCGGTCGACCGCAATCCGGAAGCGCTCACCACCGCTGGCGCGCTCGGGGCGGAGCACACGCTGCGTGCGGACGGGATCGACATTCCGAGGGCTGTCGCCGATCTCACCGGCGGTGGCAGCGACGTCACCGTGGACGCCGTGGGCAGCGAGCAGGCCTGCGCTGATGCCGTCCTCAGCCTTCGCCGACGCGGCCGGCACGTGCAGATCGGCCTGCTGCCGCCTGTCGAGGGCCACCCGCGGGTGCCGATGGCGAGGGTCATCGGCTGGGAGCTCGACCTGCTCGGCAGCCACGGCATGGCGGCAGCCGACTATCCGGCCATGATGTCCCTCATCGAGCAGGGCGTGCTGCAACCCCAGAAGCTCGTCGAACGCACCATCGGACTCGACGAAGCAGCAGCGCTGCTGCCGGTGTTCGACACGGCGACGGTCGCCGGCATGACCATGGTCGACCCCGCACTGTAGGCGCGGTCGGGATTCCCGCACGGGCGTCCCGCGCCCTGGGCCCGGGGGAGCAAGCTCACCTCCGGGGCCGGCCGAGCACCAGCTGAGCGACCCATGGACAGCAGGGGGACGAGCAGCTCGACGTCCCCTCTGGAGAGGGGACGTCGAACTCTCCGTCGACGACGTGGGAGGGTTCGTGCCCCACGAGTATGGGGGGGGCACCGACGTGCTGATCTCTACTCCATGGACCTCTCCAGGCCGGCCAGCCACGCGGCGCACAGCGCCGGCCAGGACGCGGGCTCGCCGGCGCCGCTGGCCAGCCCGAGGCCGTGCCGTCCACGGGGAAAGACGTGAAGAGCATGGGGCACACCCTGGCGCGCCAGCGCCTGGGCCAGCAGGTAGGAATGCTGCACCGGCACGGACGCGTCGTCGGCGGTGTGCCACACGAAGAAGGGCGGAGCGGCCCGGGTCACCAGCCGGTCGAGGGACGTGGCCGCCCGCACCTCGGCCGAGGGGTCCGGGCCCAGGAGCTCCTCCTGCGACCCCTGGTGCGTGTCGAGCTGCATGGACACCACCGGATATCCGAGGACCACGGCGTCGGTCCGTTCGGGCCCCGAGGGCGAAGCGGTGAGCGCGGCGTGCCCGGCCAGGTGACCACCGGCGGAGAAGCCCAGCAGCACGACCCGCTCGGCGCCGGCGGCCCTGCGCCGGCGCACCTCGGCGCGCACCGCGTCCACGGGATCGGGGTGCCTGGCGTGCACGGGATAGCGGAGGACACCGGCGGAGAGACCGAGCGCACGCAGCCACTCGGCCACCGGCTCGCCCTCGTGGTCCGCGTGCCGGGCGTACCCACCACCGGCGAGGACGACGACGTGCAGAGCGGGCGAGGTCGCGAGTGAACTCGCGCTCGCCGGTCCGGCAATCGGGGGAACAGGGTCCATGCGGGGGGCCTCCTGGTCGGTGCGTCATGGTCGGTGCTTGTTGGTCGGTGCGTCCTGGTCGGTGGTGACCGGTCCCGTGCCGGCACGGCCCCGGTCACCGGGCGGACAGCACCGGCTCCGCGGAACAGCAGGACATCAGTGCCCGTTCGTCCCACCCGGGAGCATCCGGGCGCCCGAGGCCCTACTCTGTCATCATGCTGATCACCACCGCGGCTCCGTCCGCCCCTGTTGAGACCGCGTCGGAGGTCCTTCGATGAGCGGCGGTCTGATGGCCCTGCTGGACGACGTCGCCGCCCTGGCCCGCGTCACCGCAGCCTCCGTGGACGACATCGGCGCGGCCGCGGGCCGGGCGAGCATGAAGGCCGCCGGCGTCGTCGTCGACGACACCGCCGTGACCCCGCAGTACGTCCAGGACGTCTCCCCGGCCCGTGAACTCCCCATCATCTGGCGCATCACCAAGGGCTCGCTGCGCAACAAGCTGATCTTCATCCTCCCGGTCATCCTGCTGCTGAGCCAGTTCGCGCCGTGGTTGCTCACCCCCATCCTCATGCTCGGTGGCAGCTACCTGTGCTTCGAGGGCGCCGAAAAGATCTGGTCGAAGGTCTCGGGCCACGGTGCCAAGACCAAGACCCCGGTGGTCGAGAAGGGCAAGAACGCCGAGGACACGATGGTCGGGGGCGCGGTGCGCACCGACCTGATCCTCTCGGCCGAGATCATGGTCATCTCCCTCAACGAGGTGGCCGATGAGCCGCTGCTCTCGCGCGCGGCCATCCTGCTGGTCGTGGCCATCGGCATCACCGTCCTGGTCTACGGCGTGGTGGCCCTGATCATCCGCATGGACGACTTCGGTCTGCACCTGGCCGGTCGCTCCTCCCCGACCGTCCAGAAGATCGGCCACGGCCTGGTCAAGGGCATGCCCGGCCTGCTCGCGGTCATCTCGGTCGTGGGCACCGCCGCCATGCTCTGGGTGGGCGGGCACATCATCCTCGTCGGCCTCGACGAGCTGGGCTGGCACGCCCCGTACGAGGCCGTGCACCACGTCGAGGTGCTCGTGCACGACGCCGTCCCCGGCGGTCTCGGCGCTGCGCTCGCCTGGCTCACGAACACCTTCTTCTCCGCGGTGCTGGGCCTGGTCTGGGGCGCCGTCCTCGTCCTGGTGTGGGAGCTGCTGCCCTTCGGCAAGGGCGGGCACGGGGCCGAGCACGCCGCCCACGGCGGACACGATGCGCAGGGCGAGCACCACGGGAAGCACTCCCCGGCGGCGTCCTCCGCGGCAGCGTCCTCCGGCGAGGACAGCGCCGGCCCGACCGGATCGTCCGACCCCACCCCGCCGGCCGACGGGGGCTCCACCGCGGCCCGATGACCGCGGCCGGCTGACGAGGCCCGTTCATTGCCGGGGGACGGCGTGCGGCATCGTCCTCCGGCCGGGCCCGTCCGTCACTCGTCCCGTCAGAGGTCGTCGGGGTCCCCGGATCGGGCGTTGAGGTACTCGTCCAGGACGGCGGAGCCCAGATCCCCCGGGTCCGGCGCCACCACGCGCCCGTCGATCCGCTCGGCCATCCGCCGCAGGAACCGCTCCAGGCCGGGGTCGTCGCCGAGCCGGAAGAACGTCGCCTGGGTCCCCATGCGTCCCAGCCGGTCGAGCTCCTCGACCGTGGCGCGCAGGGTCTCCGGCTCCGTGGGCCAGGAGAACCAGCTCTCGCCGTCAGGCAGCAGGTGCGCGGTGGGCTCACCGTCGGTGACCACGAGCAGCACGGGCTGCATCGACGGGTGCTTGCGGAAGAACCGCGTGGCGAGCAGCAGCGCATGGTGCAGGTTGGTGCCCTGCTCTCGCACCGGCGGCAGCCCCGTGAGCTCGTCGACCGGCAGCGCCCGGGCGTAGCGGCCGAAGGCGACGATCTGCAGCTGGTCCCCCCGGAACCGGGTGGAGACGAGGTGGTGCAGGGCCAGCGCCGTGCGCTTCATGGGCACCCAGCGCCCCTCGGCGGCCATGGAGAACGAAGTGTCCACGAGGAGGGCGACGGCGGCCTGTGTGCGCGCCTCGGTCTCGGCCACCTCGATGTCGCGGACGTCGAGGCGCAGAGCCCGGGCGTCGCCGCCCTCGGCGGCCGTGCGCCGGATGGCGTTGGTCACGGTGCGGGTGACGTCCCACGGCTCCGCGTCCCCGAACTGCCACTCCCGGGTGGCGCCGGAGGGCTCGCCGGCCGCTCCGGCGAGGCGGGTGTCGCGCCGACCGGCCCGCGAGGACAGGTTCTGCGCGGCGTCCCGCATCAGTGCCTTGCCGATCCGGCGCACGGCGCGGGGGGAGAGCCGCAGGTCCCCGTCGGCACCGCGCTGCAGGTAGCCGCTGTCCCGCATCGCCCGCTCCAGCTCCGTGAGGGTCCGGGCCGACACCGCGGCGTCCTCGCCCAACTGGCGTGCGAGTGCGTCGAGGTCCATGTCGTCGAGGTTGGCGCCCCGGTGGTGCTGCGCCAGCTGCTCCGCGAGCGCATCGAGCTCGGCGATGTCCTGCAGCACGCCCGTGCCGTCGCCGAGCCCCAGGCCGTCCTGGCCCTCGAAGTTCTCCGTCCCGCCCCAGTTCTCACCGGGGCGCAGCGCCTGCAGATTGGCGTCGAGCCGACCGAGCTGGTCCATGAGCTCGGGGGACCCGAACGCCTGGGCGGAGAGCTGCATCAGCTCCTGGCGCTGCTCGGGGGACATCGAGTTCAGCATCCGCTGGGCCGCCGCGGAACGCTGGGCCATGGCGTCGATCAGCTCCTCGACCGACTGCGGGTTCTCGGGGAAGTAGTCCCCGTGCTTCGCCATGAAGTCCTGGAAGTCCTCGTCGGTGTCCTCGCCCCGCCCGTGCTTCCCGAGCAGCTCGTTGAGGTCCCGGAGCATCTCGGCCACGGCTTCGCGGTCGGCGTCCGTGGCGTTCTCCAGGGCCTGCTTCATCCCGGCGAAGCGCTGGTCGAGCAGCTCGCGGCCGAGGAGGTCCTTGATCTGCTCGTACGCCTCCCGCGCGGACGGGGACTGCCAGTCGTAGGAGGCGAGCTCGCTGATGGCGGCGGCCGTGGAGCTCGGCAGGCCCTCGAGCTGCATCTCCCGGAAGGAGCGGTCCATCGGGTCCATCCGGGCGTCCCGCAGGAACTGCTCGCGCTCCAGGCGCAGCGCCTTCTCCAGCAGCTTCTTCGCCTCCTCGAGCGTGCCGCCCATACTGTGGCGCTTCAGGAGCTCGCGCCGCCGCTGCTGGACGCGCCGGGACAGGTCGTCCAGGCCGTCGCGTCCGCGGCCGCCCCGGCGGAGGAACTCGCGCAGCGCGTCCTCCGGCGAGTACCCGGCCATGACGTCCTCCGAGACGGCCTCGAGCGCCTCGGACAGGTCCACCGGCGGGGCCAGCGGATCGGGTCCTCCGGTGTACCGGCCGTACCTCGAAGAGCGGTGGTGTGCGGGCATGACGCCCCCTCTGTGTCTTTTCTGCGTCCTCGTGCGGTTGTCGAGCGGTCGTCCCTGCGTGGTCGTCCCCGTGTGCCGGCCGGGCGGTCAGCCGTAGACGGTTCCGGCCTCGTCGGCGTCCTTGGAGATCTTCTGGGCGAGGTAGAGACCCTCGAGCGCCAGCTCGATCGCGCTGGCTCGCTGCCCCGGCGTGGTCGCGCCGAGGCGTGCGGCGATCTCGTCGTAGGCGGTCGCGGCCCCGTCGGCGTCCTTGGTCAGCTCGGGGAGCCCGGCGAGGAAGTCCCGGGCGGAGACGTCGTCGCCGGTGGACACGGTCGTGCGGCCGTCGAAGGCCTCCACGACCGGTCCGAGGTCGAGTCCGCGGAATCGGCCGCGGACGGTCTCGGCGGTGGCCCGGCGGAGCAGGTGGTCGAGGACGGCGCGCTCGCGGCCCTCCTCACCGGACTCGAACTCGATCTTGCCGGCCAGGACGTCGGTGGCCGTCTCCATGTCCACCATCCGCGCGACGGCCTCCTCCTCGCCGCGGATCGTGGCGCGCCGCAGCGCGGCCGCCGCGACGGTCTCCGCGCCCGCGATGGCGAAGCGCGCCGACACTCCCGAGCGCTGGTCCACCGCGGAGGACTCCCGCAGCAGGCGGGTGAACCGGGCCAGGGTCTCGAGGATCGGGTCCGGGACCTCGGCGATCAGCTCGGCCTCCTGACGGATCACAGCGATCTCGTCCTCCAGCTCGAGCGGGTAGTGGGTGCGGATCTCGGCGCCGAACCGGTCCTTGAGCGGCGTGATGATCCGGCCGCGGTTCGTGTAGTCCTCGGGGTTGGCCGTGGCCACCACCAGCACGTCCAGCGGCAGCCGCAGGACGTAGCCGCGGATCTGGATGTCGCGCTCCTCCATCACATTGAGCATGGCCACCTGGATGCGCTCGGCGAGGTCGGGCAGCTCGTTGATGGCCACGATGCCGCGGTGCGAGCGGGGCACGAGTCCGTAATGGATGGTCTCCGGGTCCCCGAGCCGCCGGCCCTCGGCGACGCGCATCGGGTCCACGTCCCCGATGAGGTCCGCCACGGACGTGTCGGGGGTGGCGAGCTTCTCGACGTAGCGCTCCGACCGGTGCCGCCAGACCACGGGCAGCTCGTCGCCCTCGAGCAGGATACGGCGCCGCGACGCCTCGGTCAGCGGCTCCAGGGGGTGCTCGTTGAGCTCCGACCCCTCGATGGCGGGGGACCACTCGTCGAGCAGGCCGGCGAGGGTACGCAGCAGGCGGGTCTTGCCCTGGCCGCGCTCGCCCAGCAGCACGACGTCGTGGCCGGCGAGCAGGGCCCGCTCGAGCTGGGGCAGGACCGTGTGCCCGAGCCCGTGCAGGCCCGGCCAGGGGTCACCGCCCTCGGCCAGAGTCCGCAGGAGGTTGTCGCGGATCTCCTCGCGCAGCGTCCGGTGGGCGACGCCGGCGGCGCGGAGCTCGCCGAGCGTGCGGATGTCAGGGTGATCGGTCCGATCAGTCACAGCGCCAACCTAACCCCGGCGTCAAGAGGGCGCCCGTGCACGGGGCTCCGGCGTCGTCGACGGCGATGCCCCACGGCGGTGCCCGACGGTGGTGCCCGACGGTGGTGCCCGACGGTGGTACCTGCGCGGCCCCTGTGGCCGCAGGGGCCCCGCCAGTACGCTGGTGCATCATGGTCACTCGCAAGGCACCACGGAGCACCCTCGTCCTGCTCGTGCGGCACGGGGAGACCCCCACCACAGGCAAGGTCCTGCCGGGACGGGCCCCCGGCCTGCACCTGTCCGATCGCGGCCGGGCCCAGGCGGACCGGGTGGCGGAGCGGCTGGCGGGGGTCCGCGTCGACGCGGTGTACACCTCCCCGCTCGAGCGCACCCGCGAGACCGCGGCGCCGACCGAGGCGCGGACCGGCCGGGAGGCCGTCGTGGAGCCGGGGCTGCTCGAGTGCGACTTCGGGGAGTGGACGGGTGAGGAACTCTCCCGGCTCTCCCGTCTCAAGGCCTGGTCGACCGTCCAGCGGGCGCCCTCGACCTTCCGGTTCCCCGGCGGGGAGAGCTTCCCCGAGATGCAGGCGCGGACCGTCGGTGCCGTGGACCGGGTGCGCGCCGCCCACCAGGGCGGGGTGGTGGTCTGCTTCTCGCACGCCGACCCCATCAAGGCGGCGCTCGCCCACGCCCTGGGCACGCACCTGGACCTGTTCCAGCGCATCGTGGTCAGCCCCTGCTCGATCTCGGCGATCTCGTACCCGCCGGGGCAGGCGCCGGCCGTGCTCGCGGTGAACTCCACCGACGAGCCGCTGGCCGGCCTGAGGGCGTCGTGAGCGGACGCTGATGGGCGAGCTCGTGCTCCTGACGGAGGGCCGGATGGAGCTCCTCGGACTGATCCGGGAGAGCAGCAACTCGGCGCTGCTCGTGGAGGTCACACTCGAGGAGGAGTCGCTCTGGGGCATCTACAAGCCCCTCGAGGGCGAGCGGCCGCTGATCGACTTCCGCCCCGGCCTGCACCGGCGCGAGCGCGCCGCGTACGTGCTGAGCGAGCTCCTGGGCTGGGGCATCGTCCCGCCCACCGTCCTGCGGCAGGACGGCCCGTTCGGCCCGGGGTCCCTGCAGCGGTTCGTCGAGCACGACCCGCTGCAGCACTACTTCACCCTCTACGACGCCGCCCCGGACACCCATGACGCCCTGCGCCGGATCGCGCTGTTCGACCTCGTCGCCAACAACGCCGACCGCAAGGGCGGCCACGTGCTGCGCGGGGCCGACGGCCGGATCTGGGGGATCGACCACGGTCTGTGCTTCGCGGCGGCGTTCAAGCTGCGGACCGTCGTCTGGGACTTCTCCGGCGAACCCGTCCCCGAGGACCTGCTCCGGGACATCGCCCCCCTGGCCGACGACGTGCCCGCCGAGCTCGCGGAGCTTCTCGACGCCGCGGAGGTGGCCGCGCTGCGGCGGCGGGTGCGCCGGCTGCTCGACGAGGCGGTCCTGCCGGTCGACGTCACCGGCCGCCGGATCCCCTGGCCGCTCCTCTGACCGCGAGCCCGGAGGTGCCGGGCGCCGTCCCGGGGGGTCGTCACGGCCGGAGGGGGAGCTCCAGGGCCAGCTCCGTGGCGGCCTGCTGCAGCTGCGGGAGACACCTCAGCAGCCCCTCCAGATCGGTGCGGAAGAGCGGCGCCGCCAGGGCGACGGCGGCGATCCGCCGCTCCGACGGGGACAGGACCGGCACGGCGACGGCGGCCATGCCGACGTCGTTCTCCTCCTGCTGGCCCGCCCAGCCCGGGACCCGGATCCGCTCCACCTGGCGCCGGAGCTCTTCCCGGTCGGTGAGCGAGTGCTCGGTGCGCCGGACGAGGTCGATCGTCCCCAGCAGGCGCTCGCGGGTGTCCGGTTCGCTGAAGGCCAGCAGCGCCTTGCCGACGGCACTGGAGTGCAGGGCCCCGTGGTCGCCGGGGTCGGTGGTGGTGCGGAACTGGGGGCCGTCCAGCTTGCGCACCGTCAGGAAGTGCGCGCCGTCGAGCACGCCGAGGATCGAGCTCTCCCCCGTGGCGGCGGTGAGCCGCTGGAGAACCGGCGTCGCGGTGCCCTCGAAACCGCGGCTGCCGGCGGCCTTCTGCCCCAGCTGTTAGACGCGCAGGCCCAGCCGGTACCTCCTGTCCTGCGGGTCGTAGGTCGCGAACCCGGCGCTGACCAGGGTGTTCAGCAGCCGGTAGGCGGTGCTGAAGGGACGGTGCGCCTGCTCGGCGATCTGCGCGGCAGTGGCGCCGTGCGGATGGTCCCCGAGCAGGGTGGGCAGTTTCAGCGCCTTGCCCACGGTGCCGGTCTCGTCGGTCGTCATCCTGAGGCCTTCCTTGACACGGTCTGTGATCTACATCATGCTCATATTTCAGATAACAGCAACAGTTTCCATCATATGGAAGTTAAAACATGGAGCGGAAATTGCGCATCGCCGTCGTGGGGGCCGGACTCATCGGGCGCCAGCACGCCCGGCGGGTCCTCGATCACCCGCTCCTGGAGCTGCGCTGCGTCGTCGATCCGTACGCCGACCCCGCGGACGTCCCCATGGGCCCGGACACCGCCCTGGTGACCGGCCTCGGGGCGGTGCTGGGGAACGTGGACGGCGTTGTCCTGGCCACCCCGAACGCCGCCCACCGCGAAGGCGCCCTGGCCGCGATCGGCGCCGGGGTGCCGGTGCTGGTGGAGAAGCCGATCGCCGACACCTTGGCGGCGGCCGAGGAGATCGTCGCCGCCGCAGAGGCGAGCGGGGTGCCCGTGCTGGTCGGCCACCACCGCCGGCACTCCCCGCTGTTGGCCCGGGCCGTGGAGATCGTCGCGTCCGGGGCGATCGGGGATCCGGTGGCGGTGATGGGATCGGCGCTCTTCCGCAAGCCCGACGACTACTTCGAGACCGCGCCCTGGCGGACCGAGGCCGGGGGAGGACCGATCCTGATCAACCTGGTCCACGATGTCGACGGCCTGCGCGCGCTGTGCGGGGAGATCGCCCGGGTCCAGGCCGTCACCGGCAGCGCCGCCCGGGGCTTCGCGGTCGAGGACACCGCGGCGCTCACCCTGAGCTTCGCGAACGGCGCGCTGGGCACCTTCATCGTCTCCGACGCCGCCGCCTCCGGCCGGTCCTGGGAGCAGACCTCCGGGGAGAACCCCAGCTACGACCGGGCCGAGGACGAGGACTGCTACCACGTGGCCGGCACCCGCGGCTCGCTGTCGGTGCCGACCCTGCGGCTGCGGACCTACGAGGGCACGGCCTCGTGGTGGGATCCCGCGACCGTCACCACGGTGGAAGCACCCTGCCAGGACCCGCTGGGCCGGCAGCTGGAGCACTTCGAGCGGGTGGTCCGCGGGGAGACGGCGCCGAGGGTCTCCGCCCGGGACGGCCTGCAGGCGCTGCGCGTGGTCCACGCCGTGGCGGAGAGCGCCCGCACCGGGGCTGCCCGTCGACGTCCCCACCGGCCTTCCGGCGGCCCCGCCGGTCGCCGACCGCAGCACCCCGAGAACAGGAGTGGATGACCATGTCGTCAGTCCCTGAGCCGGCAGCGCCGGCCGAACCGCCGCCCGCCCGGGAGATCGGCGTCCTCCGCTGGCTGGGCTACGTCGAGCAGCTGATCGGCGGGCTCCTCATCCTGGTGATCTTCGTCTTCGTCCTGATGCAGGCCGTGCAGCGCTACCTGCCCACGGGGACCTGGGTCGGTGCGGGGGAGCTCTCCCGCTACGCCCTGGCCGGGCTGACGTTCCTCATGGCGGGCTACCTCTACGGCCACGGGCTGCACATCGCGGTCCTGGTGATCGACCGGTACACCTCCGGGCGGGGCGCGAAGGCGCTGCACGTGCTGACCCACGTCCTGGTGCTGCTCGCCTCCCTGCTGCTGCTCAACGAGGTGTGGTTCCTGCTCACGGACTCCGTCTCGCAGTCCACCCCGGCCCTGGGGATCCCCCTGCTGTGGATCTATCTGCTGCCCCTGCTCGGAATCCTCACCCTCACCGTCCGGTCGGCCGTGGCGATCTTCGTCCCGCGCGCGATCGCGGCGGACCCCGATCCGATCGTCGCGGAAGGAGCCGGCGCATGAGCATCTGGATCCTCGCCGTCCTCATCATCGTCCTCATCGGCCTGCGGACGCCCGTGGGCCTGGCCTTCCTGGGCCCGAGCGTCCTGTACATGCTGCTGGAGGGGAACTCCGCGGGCCTCGGCTTCCGCCAGGCCTTCAACGGGGTCGCGTCCTTCCCGCTGCTGGCCGTGCCCCTGTTCATCCTCCTGGGCTCCATCGCCAACCGCGCCGGGATCGCCGACCGCATCTTCGACTTCGCCCTGGCGCTGCTGGGCCGGGTCCGCGGCAACCTCGGCTACGTCAACATCGCCACCAGCCTCGGCTTCTCCTGGATGAGCGGCTCCGCGCTGGCCGACGCCGCGGCCCTGGGCAAGATCCAGGTGCCGGCCATGATGAAGGCCGGCTACACCTTCCGGTTCGCCTCCGGCCTCACCGCCGCCTCGGCCCTGATCGCCCCGGTGATGCCCCCGTCCATCCCGGCCGTCATCTACGCCTCCGTGGCCGCCGTGTCCACCGGGGCCCTGTTCGCCGGCGCCGTGCTCCCGGCCTTCCTCATCGCCCTGGGACTCGCGATCACGGTGTTCGTCCTGACCCGCCGCAACACCGACCTGGAAACGATCCCGTTCAGCTGGTCGACCCTCGGCACCGCCACGCTGCGGGTGATCGGCCCGCTCGGCGCCCCGGTCATCATCCTCGGCGGCATCCTGCTCGGCCTGTTCACCCCCACCGAGGCCGCCGCGGTCGGGGTGGCCTACATGGTGGTCCTGGGCTTCGTCTACCGCACCCTGAACCTGCGCTCGATCGTGGAGGCGGTCCGGGAGGCGGCCACGATCACGGCGTCGATCACCCTCATCCTGGCGTCGGCCTCCCTGCTGGGCTGGATCCTGGCCCGCGAGCGCGTGCCCCAGGAGGTCGCCGAGTTCGTCATCTCCTTCACCGACAGCCCGATCGTGTTCCTGCTCCTGATCAACGTGCTGCTGGTCCTGCTGGGCATGGTCATCGACGCCACCGCGGTCATCATGATCACCGTCCCGGTGCTGATGCCCATCGCCCTCGAGTTCGGGATCAATCCCCTCCACCTCGGGGTCATCATCATCGTCAACCTCATGATCGGGCTCCTGACGCCGCCCGTGGGCAGCGTCCTCTACGTGATGAGCTCGGTGACCCGCAGAGGGGTGGACGAGGTCTTCCGGGGCATCGCGGTCTTCCTGGTCCCCCTGGTCGTCGTCCAGCTGATCATCACCTTCTTCCCTCCGGTCGTCACCGGTCTGCCGGCCCTGCTCGGCCTGTAGCCCGCCACGGCGGTCCACGTCACCGTGCCGCTCACCGTCCACGCACTTCACCGAACCGCCCCACCGAACCACAGGAGAACACCATGCGATCCACCACCCGTCAGCGTCTGGCCGCCGCCGTCAGCCTGCCCCTGGCCCTCGGCCTGCTCACCGCCTGCGCCGGCGGGGGCTCCGGAGCCGGGGGAGGCGAGGGAGGAGCCCAGTCCCTGAGCTTCGCCAACAGTTACGCCGAGGACCACCCGCACAACCGGTGCGGCGCCGCGCTCGTGCAGGAGGCCGTCGCCGCCGACGACATCGAGGTGGAGCTCTTCCCCTCGAGCCAGCTCGGCGGGGACACCGACCGGTTCACGTCTGTGATGTCCGGCGACATCGCGATGGACCTCCAGGGGTCCTCCGGGCTGGCCGCCACCTACGAGCCCATCGGCGTCATGGACATGGCGTACGCCTTCGACGACGTCGACCACCTCTTCTCCTGGTTCGACGAGTCCGAGGCCGCCCAGCAGATGAGGGACGACTTCGAGACCGAGACCGGAGCGAGGATCCTGGACGTCTGGTACTACGGCGACCGGACGTTCTCCGCGAACTCGCCCATCCGCACGCCCGACGACCTGGACAACCTGCGCATCCGCTTCCCCGACTCCCCGGTGCACCTGCAGAACGCCGAGGCCCTCGGCGCCGAGCCGGTCGCGGTGGCGTTCGAGGAGATCTACCTGGCCCTGCAGCAGGGCACCGTGGACGGCCAGGAGAACCCGGTCACGCTCACGGCGCAGAACAGCTTCGACGAGGTGCAGGACTACGTCAGCCTGAACCGCCACTCCGTGGGCTCGCAGCTGGTCGTCATGAACGCGGACGCCTGGAGCGGGCTGTCCGAGGAGCAGCAGACCGCCCTGACCGAGGCCGTCCGGGACGCCCGTGCCGACAACCTCGAGTGCGCCCAGCAGGCGGAGCAGGAGGTCCTCGACGAGTGGGAGGCCGCCGGCACGCCCGAGGTCGTCGAGGACGTCGACGTCGAGGCGTTCCGCAGCCAGGCCCAGGACTTCTTCCTGAACAACCTCGACGGCGAGCAGCTCGAGCTCTACCAGGACATCCGCGACTCCGCCGGGCAGAACTGACCCGCCCGCGGACCGTGTCCGAGGGGCGCTGACCGGACCACGGCGGCGCCCCTCGCCGTGCCGGCCCGCCGGCGCCCGTGGCCCTGCTCAGCAGCCCTGCTCAGCGGCGCTGTCTAGCGGCGCAGGGTGGCGGCCGGGTTCTCGCCGTAGGCCTGCCGGTGGCGGCGCGCGAAGTCGCCGGGGTGGGCCATGCCCCAGCGCAGGGCGATGCCGCGCACGGTGTCGCCGCGGGACGGATCTCCCTGCACCAGGTCGTCGTGGGCGGCCACCAGGCGCAGCTCGCGCAGATAGGCCCCCGGCGTGGTCCCGGCGTGGGAACGGAAGGCCCGGCTGAGTTCCACGGTGCTCGTCCCCGCGTGGCGGGCGACGTCCTCGACCGTGATCGGCGAGGACACGGCGCCGTGCAGGAACTCGACGGCGCGCCGGTAGGCCGAGTGCTGCCCGGCGGCCGAGGTGCGCCGGACCCCGGGATCCCCGGCGAAGGAGAACGTCTCCAGGGTCGCCACCGCCATCTGCCGCCGCAGGTCGGCGCGCAGCAGGGGAACGGAGGCGACCTCGGGCTGGGCCAGGACCTGCTGCACGAACGTGAAGGTGCTCCTCCAGTGCCTCTCCCGCGCGGGGGAGCGCGGGCGCGGGTCGTGGAAGGAGACCTCGAGGGTCTCGTCCCCGTAGACCGTCCGGGCGGTCCTCTGCATCGTGGACAGGCCGATGTTGACCGAGTCGACCAGCAGCTGGTCCACCTCGCCGTAGTACTCCTGGCCCGGCTGGAGCAGGAACACCCCGAGCCCGGTGCCCGTCCGGCCGTCGATGCTCCAGTCGACGCCCCCGGCGCGCGGCAGGACGACCGAGAAGACCTCGTCGAGCACCATCCGGCCGGCGATGCTGCCGCGGAAGGTGAGCCGGCCCAGATTGAGGTCGGGGTCGCCCAGCACGTCCTGGCGGTACAGGAAGGACGACTCGTCGGCGACCGTGCCCATGCGTGCACTGGTGTAGATCTGCTGCAGCGCCTCGTTGGCCACCTCCGGGTCGGTGGTCGCCACGTGCAGGTGGATCGGTGTCTCCGGCGCCGTCTCCGTCTTCTGGTGCATCCCGGTCAGCTCCGCAGGGTGGTGGCCGGGGTCTGCCCGTGCCGGTCCCGGTAGGCGGCGGCGAAGCGTCCGCGGTGGGTGAAGCCCCAGTGCGCGGCGACCGCCTCCACGGTCGAGCCGGTGGTGGGGTCGGCAGCCAGCAGCTCCCGGTGGACGGCGTCGAGCCGGACGGCGCGCAGATAGGCCATCGGGGTCGTGTCCAGCTCCCGCCGGAAGGCCGCCTGGAGCCCGCGCACGCTCATTCTGGCGGCGGCGGCGATGTCGGCCGGGCCGATGTCGGCGGCCACGTGCTCCTCGATGAAGGCGACCGCCCGCCGCACCCCGGCCGGAGCGGGGCGGGACTGCCCGGCAGACGTCTCCTTGCGGTCCAGGAAAGTGCCGGGAAAGGTGTGCAGCAGGACGGTGGCGAGGGATCGGGCGGCCTCGGCCCGGATCAGGGGGCTGCTCATCGCCCGGTCGTCGGGCAGGAGGTCGCGGGCCAGGTGGGAGACCGTCCCCCGCCAGTACTGCGTCATGGCCGGCGACACCGCGTGCGTCCCCGTGAACTCCAGCCGGAAGCTCTCGTTCCCCAGCAGCAGCCGGGCGTGGTCCTCCACCGCCGCGGGGTCCAGGGACACGGTGGTCGCCTCCAGGTCTTCCCACCAGGTGGAGAAGGTGCGCTGGGGGAACAGGAAGGGCCCGGTGCGGGGGAAGCGGTCACCGGCGCTGGTGGCGCTCAGCGCGCCCGCCGTGACGTGGCACACCCGCAGCACCCCGGCGCCGTCCGTCCTGCCGGTGCACGAGGAGCCCCTCAACCGCACGCGCTCGTAGGCCACGGAGCCGACGCCGGTCGAGGCCAGGGCCATGTCGAACCCGCCGTCCGGGGACCTGCGCACTCCCCGGAGGGCGAAGACCTCGTCGAGCACCGCAATCCCCTCGACCGGGTCGCGGGTGGCGAAGAAGGACCGCTGCACCTCGGAGTCCATGTCATCTACGCTACGCCCGCGCGCGGACGGAGTCGACAGCAGGCTCCCCGGTCCCGGAGGCCGCCGCCGCGGTTCCGCCGCCGGTGGCGGGCGCAGGGCGTGCGCTGCGCCCTGCGGGGGTGGATCCGCCCAGCAGGACCATGCTGCGCCGGAGCGTGTGGACCCACCCCGCCCGTCCCAGCATGTGCAGCGCCACGCGTTCTCGCGGGGGATCGCCAGCCGCCCGATGACCGTGCAGACGGCCAGCACGGCGACCGCAGCGCTTCCCACGACCAGGACCGAGACCATCGGATGTTCCCCTCGGATCCTTCTCCAGGGCCTGGCGGCGCCGACCAGCACGTCCCCGAGGGGCCGGGCTGCGGTGCCGTCGGACCTTTGAAGCTGTCAAGTCTGGAAGGCTCCACGGCACAGGACCAGCAGTGAGTTCCGCACGACCTTTCGACTGGGCCGAAAGGTTGCGCCGGCGCCCCGGTCATCTGACGAGCCGGCGTGCGAGACCCTTGCCCGCAGCGCCCGCGCCGGCGTAGCTTGGGTCCATGTTCCTGTCCTGATGCCCCGGCCCGCGTCCGCGGCCGGCACCGTCGATCCGAGCCTGGGGGGCTCAGCGCATCCGGTGCCGCACTCGCCCGGCGGGCTCGACCTCCAGCATCGACGGGACTCCACCGTGACCTCCACCGCCCCCTCGGCGGCACCCGCCGCCCCGCACCGCTCCGCCCACCTGCGCCTGGACGGCATCGGCGTCGTCCACCCCGGCCGCCGGGTCCTCACCGACGTGTCGCTGACCGTCACCGCCGGCGAGCGCATCGGCCTCATCGGGGAGAACGGCGCCGGCAAGACCACCCTGCTGCACGTGGCCGCCGGGCTCATGGTGCCGGGCGCCGGCACCGTGCACCGGCCCGAGCGCACCGGACTGCTCCACCAGGAGCTCGACCTCCCCGCCACCACCACCCTGGAGCAGGTCGTCGAGCAGGCCGTCGTGGAGGTCCGTGCCCTGGAGCACCGGCTGGCCGCGCTCGCCGCCGGCATCGCCGAGACGCCCGACGACCCCGCGACGGCGGACGCCTACGACGCCGTGCTCCGGGACGCGGAGCGCCACGGGCTGTGGGCCCTCGACGCCCGCATCGAGACGGTCCTGGGCGGGCTCGGCCTGGCCCGGCTGCCGAGGAGCCGGGCGGTCGGGGAGCTGTCCGGCGGGCAGCGGCGCCGGCTCGCGCTCGCGGCGCTGCTGCTGGCCCGGCCCACGGCGCTGCTGCTCGACGAGCCGACCAACCACCTCGACGACGCCGCCGTCGGCTTCCTCGCGGAAGAACTGGCCGGCTGGCGGGGCCCGGTGCTCCTGGCCAGCCACGACCGCTGGTTCCTGGACGAGGTGGCCACCGGGGTGGTCGACCTCGACCCCGCGCTGGGCCCCGACGAGTCCGCGGGCGGGCCGCCCCGGCAGGGCACCTCGTCCGCGGGTGGCTACAGCGTCTACCTCGACCAGCGGGAGCTCGACCGCCGCCGCTGGGCCGAGCGCTTCGCCGCCCAGGGCCAGGAGCGGGAGCGGCTGCAGGAGATCGCCGAGGTCTCCGGCCGGGAAATCTTCCACACCACGGCCCCGAAGTCCGAAGGACGGATCACCCGGAAGTTCTACAGCGACCGCGCCGCCAAGACCGTCGGCGGCCGGGTGCGCTCGGCCCGCCACCGGCTGGCAGCGCTCGAGCGGACCGCGGTGGGCGCCCCGCCGCAGCCCCTGCGCTTCGCGGGGTTCGACCGGGGCGCGGACACCGCGATCGACACCGACCTCCCGCTGGTCCGGCTGGCCGGGGCCCGGGTCGCAGGGCGCCTCGAGCCCACCGACCTCGAGCTGCGCGCCGGGGACCGGCTGCTGGTCGAGGGCCCGAACGGCACCGGGAAGTCGACGCTGCTCGCCGTGCTGGCGGGGGAGCTGAGCCCCGACAGCGGGACCGTGGAGCGGCAGAGCTCCGTCGTCGTCGGCCGCCTGGCCCAGGACGACTCCTGGCCGGACCTCTCCTGCACGGCCGAGGCGGCCTTTCGCTCCCGGCTGCGCGACGGGGACCGCGCCCCGACGCTGGAGGAACTGGGCCTGCTGCGCGACGGCGACGCCTCCCGCCCCCTCGGGGAGCTCTCCCCCGGGCAGCGCCGGCGGGTCGCGCTCGCGGTCCTGGTCGCGGAGCCCGCCCCGCTGCTGCTCCTGGACGAACCCACCAACCACGTGTCGCTGGCCCTGGCCGAGGAGCTCGAGCGGGCCCTGGAGGACTACCCGGGAACGGTGGTGCTGGCCACGCACGACCGGTGGGTCCGGCGGCGCTGGCGGGGCCGGGTCGTCCCGGTGCGGCCCGGGACGCCGTGAGGGGCCCGGGGTCCGCCTACGGTGCCGCCGCCGCCGGCAGCGCGGCGGCGGCAGTGTCCTCGCGCACGTACGCCTCGATCTCCCGCCCGGCGTTCCCGAACCAGGGCGCCGACTCCTCGTAGTCGGACCACCCGTCGGTGAGCACGGCGACGACGTAGTCGTGGCCGCCGAGCTCGACGATCCCGGCGTCGTGCGAGACGTCCTGCAGCAGGCCGGTCTTGTGCGCGAAACCGACGTCCGGGGAGAAGCCCGAGGACAGGGCGTAGTCGAGGTGCTGCTCCTCGAGGAACCCCAGGAACAGGGCCGTGGAGGAGCCGGAGAGCAGTTCGCCCCGGCGCAGGCGGTCCAGGAGGTCGGCGACGTCGGCGGGGGTGGTGGTCATCGCCACGACGTCCTCGGACCCGGTGGCGGGGTCGAACGTGGTGGCCACGAAGCCCTGCCGGTGCGCGAAAGCCTCGACCTCCTTCCACCCGAGCCAACGGCCCAGCGCCGCGCCGGAGGCGTTGTCCGACCAGCTGATCATCACGTCGAGGGCCTGCTCGACCGTGAGGCCCAGCTCCGGCACCGTGTCCGAGAGGGCGAGGGCACCCCCGTCCACCTGGTCGAGGACCGCATGGGCGAGGAAGAGCTTGTAGAGGCTCGCACTCGTGAACGGACGGCCGGCGTCCCGGGCCACCACCTCCTCGCCCGCGGGGTCGAGCAGCACGACCCCGAGCTCCCCGGGCACCCCGCCGGCGAGGTCCTCCAGGCCCTGCGCCAGGTCCACGGCGGCGGCCTCGGCCGTGGGGACGGCGCTCGGCACGTCCGTGGGTCCGCCGCAGGCGCCGAGAAGGACGGTGAGGGCTGCGCCCAGCACCGCGGTGCGGCCGGTTCGGGCCCCTCGACAGCTCTTGCGCACGGCGCGCCTCTCGTTCCCGGGCGGAGGAAGCGGGCGGATCGCCCCCGGCGGACGGCGCCGGTCCCGCTTCCGACCGTACCGGTCCCGACCGGGGTCCCGGCTGAGCATGTTCCGTCAATCGGCTCCCCGGCCCTTGAACCGAGTTGGCAAGCGTGCTTATCTTTGAGGGTCCACGCAGAACCACGGAGGAGGGGTCATGGCTGCAGCGGCAGGCGAGGCATGGTGGCGGAGGATGCTGGCGATCGGGTTCCTGTCCTTCGCCGCCCTGGGACTTGCGGGGTGCGACGACTCCGGGTCCGGCGGCGAGGAGAACACGGAGCAGGAGGCCCCCGCCGGGGGCGAGGAGACCGCCGGCGACGAGGCCACCGACGCGATCGAGGACGACGCCTCGACGCAGGGCGAGGGTCCCACGGAGGGCGAGCATCCCGCGGAGGAGGACCACCAGGAGGACGACGGCTGAACCGCTGGGCCTGGCCGGCGGTGCCGGGGGAGCTGTCGGCAGAGCTCACCGCACCGCTCGGCCGGCTCAGCCGGTGGGCCGCGAGGACGGTACGGAGCCCCTGACCCGGTCCTGCGCGCGTCCGCCGCCGCCCTCGGCCCCTCCGCTCCCGACCGCGCTCTCCGGCTCCCGTCGCCCCACAAGAGTGGGCAGGCCCCGGGCGTGCGAACGGTCCAGGATGGAAGCAACTCCTGCGGGGGCGACCGGGGGACCCCGGTCGAGGTCGCTCCCGGAGCCGCTCATCCCCGGGTCCGATCCTCCGGGGAGAGCCGCACGCGAAAGGCCCGTCGTGACCACTCCGCTCCTTCCCGAGCTGCCCCGGCTGCCGGACTTCTCCGGCCGGTCCTCGGCCGAGCCGGGGGCCGCGCGCCCCGGCCGCGAGTTCGAGCCGGTGGCCACGGGCGCCCTGCTCCTGCTCCTCGCGCTGACCGTGGTCCTGGCCGTCCTCGTCCGCGCCGTGCCGGTGGGACCGCTGGTCGCGGTGGTGCTCCTGCTGCTCGTGGCCGTCGGTGTGCTCGCGCTCGGCGCCCGGCAGGACGGCAGGCCCCTGCCGGCGCAGTCCCCGGAGGAGCTCGCCGACGAGGCGCCGGAGACGCAGGGGGTCTACTACTACGACCGGCACGGCCGGCCGGTGACCATCGACGACGCGTTCTGAGCCGCGCCGAGTCCCGCGTCCCCTTCCGGGGCGGTGTCCGGCCGCCGCGGCCGCACCAGGACCGTGTCCGAATCGTGTCCGTCATCTTGGCCCCAGTTGGCCGATGACCCCTGACCTGCGATTACGTTGGTGACGTCGCACCAGACACGGGGCTCGGGGGGCGTTCGGGGGAACGCGCCGCGGGCCGGCACCAGTCGCGAAGCGGTCCTCGCTTCTCCACCGGATGGGACAGAACAATGAGAAGAACCACCAGGGCCGTCACGGCCGCCGCCTTCGCGGCAGGAGTCGGTCTCGTCGCCGCCGCACCGGCGCAGGCGATGGAGATCTACGACATCAGCGATGCCACGCGGATCGCGGAGGGGGCGGCCGTCCAGGGCACCTACACGGTGTCGTGCACGGCGGGGAGCAACATCTTCGTCTCCCTCAACATGACCCAGCGGGTCTCCGAGGGGCGGATCGCCAACGGCAGCTACTTCGAGCAGTGGATCTGCGAGGGCGGCGAGGTCGAGATGGACTACCAGGTCTTGGCCTTCAACATGGCCTTCGACGAGGGTCCTGCCGTCATCTCCGGGTTCATCCAGGAGTGCGAGACGCAGTTCTGCGGAACGGGCACGAACCTGCCGCTCCAGGTCATCCAGATCTCCGACTAGCAGGACCGACGAGCGGCCCCGTTCCTGCACCGGTGCAGGGCCGGGGCCGCTCCGCGTCACCGGCCCGGAAACTCTGCCCAATAGTCCAGTGCCCGGCACCACCTCCAGATCTATAGTCGAAATCATCGACTGCACATCTCTCCCCCCACGCCCCCCGCAGTGGCCGGACGACCGCGCCGTCCCCGTCCTCCACGAGGAGACTCTCACGAGGCAGCCGGCGCGGGTCGACGCCGTGAGCGGCGCCGACCCCGCCGTGAAGGGCTACCGCACGGTCTGCCGGGAGCTCCTGGAGAGGGCCGGACTGTGAGCGCCCCCGCCGTCGAGCTGCGCCGCCCCGAGGGCCGGTGTCGCCGCCACCGCGAGCTGATCTGGGGCACCTCCGTGACGATCGACGTCCGCGCCGGCGGGGAGGGCCTGCCCCCCGAGCCCGCGGTGCAGCACGCGCTGGGCACGGCCGTGGCCAACATGCGGTGGGTCGACGCCGTCTTCTCCACCTACCGCCCCGACTCGCTGGTGACGGCGCTCCGGTCCGGTCTGCTCGACGAGCGCCGGCTCAGCCGGTGGGACGCCGCTCAGGGCGCCCTGCTGGACGTGCTCCAGCGCTGCCGGGAGGCCCGGGAGCTGACCGACGGCTGCTTCGACCCCTGGGCCGTGCGCGGCGGCTTCGACCCCTCCGGCTACGTCATGGCGTGGGCCGCGGAACGGATCGCCGACGACCTCGTCCGCGCCGGGTGCGCTAACGTCTGCGTGGAAGCCGGCGGGGACGTCGTGACCCGCGGGTCCGCCGGGCCCGGGAAGCCCTGGGCGGTCGGGATCCGCCACCCCGAGGACGCCGGCGCCGTCACCTGGACCGTGCTGCCCGGCAACGGCGCGGTGTCGACCTCGGGCACGACCGAGCGCCCGGCGCACATCGTCGATCCGCTCACGGGGCGACCCGCTGCGGGCGCCCGGTCCGCGACGGTCGTCGGCCCGGACGCACGGCTGGCCGGCGTGCTCGCGACGGCCCTCGTGGTCGCCGGCCGGGACGGGGCCGGCTGGTTCACCGGCCTGGACGAGTGGTCCGCCTGGGGCGTGGACCCCGCCCCCGGGGACACGGCGTGGTCGGTCGGCCGGGAGCGGCACCTCACCCGCTGAGTCCTCGCCCGGCCCCGACGGTGGCTAGGGTGGAGGCGGTGAGCACCCACCCCGACACCGCCCCGGCCCCCGACACCACCCGCACCGGCATGGTCCGGGTCCGGGGAGCCTCCGAGAACAACCTGCGCCACGTGGACGTGGACGTCCCCCGCGACGCGATCGTCGCCTTCACCGGCGTCTCCGGCTCGGGCAAGTCCTCCCTGGCCTTCGGCACCATCTACGCCGAGGCGCAGCGGCGCTACCTCGAGTCCGTGGCGCCCTACGCGCGGCGCCTGATCCAGCAGGGGCACAACCCCGCGGTCGAGGGGATCACCGGACTGCCGCCCGCCGTCGCACTGCAGCAGCGGCGCGGCGCGCCGAGCTCGCGCTCCACGGTGGGCACCCTCACCACGCTGTCCAACTCGATGCGCATGCTCTACTCCCGGGCGGGCACCTACCCGGACTCCGCCGCGGGCAGCCTGGACTCGGACGCCTTTTCGCCCAACACCGCCGCCGGCGCGTGCCCCCGGTGCTCGGGGCTGGGCACCGTGCACGACGTCACCGAGTCCTCCCTGGTCCCGGACCCGGTGCTCAGCATCAGGGACGGGGCCATCGCGGCGTGGCCCGGCGCGTGGCAGGGCAAGAACCTGCGCGACATCCTGAGCCACCTGGGCCACGACGTCGACGTCCCCTGGCGCGAGCTGCCGCGGGAGGAGCGCGACTGGATCCTGTTCACCGAGGAGCAGCCGGTCGTGGAGGTCACCCCGCAGCGGGACCGGGTGGCGAAGCCGTACAGGGGCCGGTTCTGGAGCGCGAAGAGCTACGTCCTGCACACCCTGGCGGACTCCGCGAGCCAGCAGATGCGCGAGCGCGTGCTGCAGTACGTGGTCACGGGACCCTGCCCCGGGTGCGCCGGCAGCGGGCTGCGCCCCGAGGCGCTCGCCGTGACCTTCGCGGGACGGAGCATCGCCGAGCTCAACGGGGCGTCCCTGGGCGAGCTGGCCGAGGTGGTCCGGCCCACGGCGGCCCTGGAGCACGCCGGCACCGCCTCCCGGGCCGTCTTCTCGGGGGAGCGCAGCGAAGCCGCGGTGACCATCGCCAAGGACCTGCTCGCCCGGCTGCAGGTGCTCCTGGACCTGGGCCTGGGCTACCTGAGCCTGGACCGGTCCACGCCCACGCTCTCCCCGGGGGAGATGCAGCGGCTGCGGATCGCCACCCAGCTGCGCTCCGGGCTCTTCGGCGTGGTCTACGTCCTCGACGAGCCTTCGGCGGGCCTGCACCCGGCCGACGCCGAGCCGCTGCTGGCCGTGCTCGAGGAGCTGAAGGCCTCCGGGAACTCGGTGTTCGTGGTGGAGCACGACATGGCCGTGGTGCGGCGCTCCGACTGGGTGGTGGACGTGGGGCCCCAGGCCGGGGACCGCGGCGGCTCGGTGCTGTACAGCGGGCCCGTCCCCGGCCTGGCCGACGTGGCGGAGTCCGCCACGCGCCCGTTTCTGTTCCCGGACGGCTCCCCGGACGGGTCCCGGGAGACCACGACGGCGGAGCGCACGCCCCGCCCGGTCGGCCGGCGGCTGCGGCTGCGCGGGGTGACGCGCCACAACCTGGTGGACCTCGACGCGGAGATTCCGCTGGGCGTGCTCACCGCCGTCACCGGCGTCTCCGGCTCGGGCAAGTCCACGCTGGTCAGCCAGGTCCTGGCCGAGACGGTCGGCCGGCACGTGCACGGCGGGGCGGCTCCGGAGCCCGCCGACCCGGAGTCCACCGATCCCGGGGACGACGCGGCGCCCGCCGCCGGGGCCCGGGTGGGCGCGGTCGAGGGCCTGGAGCACCTGGACCGGCTGATCCGGGTGGACCAGCGGCCCATCGGCCGGACCCCGCGCTCCAACCTGGCGACCTACACGGGGCTGTTCGACGCGGTCCGCAAGCTGTACGCCGCCACCGACGAGGCGCGCGCCCGCGGCTACGGCGCCGGGCGGTTCTCCTTCAACGTGACCGGCGGCCGGTGCGAGACGTGCCAGGGCGAGGGCTTCCTGGCCGTCGAGCTGCTGTTCCTGCCCGGCACCTACGGGCCCTGCCCCGACTGCCGGGGCGCCCGCTACAACCCCGAGACGCTGGAGGTCACCGACCGGGGCCGGAGCATCGCCGACGTCCTGGGCATGCGCGTGGAGACCGCCGCGGAGTTCCTCGCGGACGTCCCGGCCGCCGCGCGCAGCCTGCGCACCCTGCTCGACGTGGGGCTCGGCTACCTGCGGCTCGGTCAGCCGGCCACCGAGCTCTCCGGGGGCGAGGCGCAGCGGATCAAGCTGGCCACCGAGCTGCAGCGGGCCCGGCGCGGCCACACCCTGTACCTCCTGGACGAGCCCACCACGGGACTGCACCCGCAGGACGTGCAGCTGCTGCTGCGCCAGCTGAACCGCCTGGTGGACGCCGGCAACACCGTGGTGGTGGTGGAGCACGCCATGGACGTGGTGGCGTCCTCGGACTGGGTGATCGACATGGGCCCGTCCGGCGGCGAGGCCGGCGGGCGGATCGTGTGCGCCGGCACCCCGGCGGACGTGGCCGGGTGCGCGCAGAGCCGGACCGCGCCCTACCTCGCCGCAGTGCTCGGCTGAGCTCCTCCCGGTCCGGTCCTCCTGCACCGAGTCGCGGCCGGCGGCGACCGGGCACGGCCGCATCGCCGTCAGCCCCGATCCCGCGCAGGACGGGTGCGCTGCGCCGCAGCCCCCGCGCGCCGGACGGCGGGCGGGGGCTGCGGTCAGCCGCTGCGGATCAGTTCTGCTGCTGGTCCTTCTGGTCCTGCTCGCCGGTGCCGAGGAAGTCCCCGGCCTTGTCCTGGCCCGTGTCGACCTGGCTCTCGTACTTGTTGCCGGTGCGCTCGTCGACGGCGTCGCCGCCGCGGTCGATGCCCTGCTCCACCTTGTCCGGGTGCTGGTCCGCAAGGTTCTTCGCCTTGTCCGCGAATCCTCCCATGTCCACCATGATCGTTCCTTCCGTCGAGCGGTTCCGGCGGGGCGCTGCCCACCGGGGGTACCCCTCCATCCTGGTCCCCGGGCGGGGGCGCTGGCCACCCCTCCGGACGGTTCGCGGACTCGCGCAGCCGAGCACACGGGGCAGCGCTCGCCCGAGGCGCGGACCGTGGCCGCGGAGCTGTGCCCCGAGGTCAGGCGAGCGGCCGCCCGTCACGGCTGCCCGTCGGGTGCGTCCGTCCTGTCGACGACCCCCTCGAGCACCTCCACCACCACGGCGCGCGCCCGGGCCTCGGCCGCCGTCGCATCCCCGGAGGCGACGGCGGCGGCCGTGGCCACGTGGTTCTCGAGCGCCCCGGGGTCCGGGGAGCGGGGCATGAGCCCCAGCGTCGTGCGGCCGGAGAGCACCTCGGCCACCACGTCCTGCAGGGCGGCGAGCATCGGGTTGCCGCTCGCCTCCAGCAGCAGCGCGTGGTAGGCGGTGTCCACCTCCAGGTACTCGGGGTCCGTGCCGCGGCGTGCCTCGCCGAGCTCCCGCAGCCGGGCGGCGAGCTGCACCAGGCGCCGCCGGGTGGGCTCGTCGGCCCGGACGGCGGCCAGGCGGGCGGCCGCGGGCTCGATCGCGGTGCGCAGCTCCGTGAGGCTCCGCAGCTGCTCGTCCCGCCCCGGGCCGCCGAGCCGCCACCGGATCAGCCGGGGGTCGAACGGGTTCCAGTCCCGCGACGGACGCACGGTGACGCCCACCCGCCGCCGGGACTCCACCATGCCCATGGACTCGAGCACGCGCACCACCTCCCGCACGAGCGTGCGGGAGACCCCGAACTCCTCCTCGAGGACCGCGAGCGTCAGGACGGTGCCCGGCCCCCGCGCTCCGGAGGCGATGCTCTCGCCGAGCCGGTCCAGCACCCCGCTGTGCTGCTCCACCCCGTGCATGGACGCTCCGTCCGTCATGTGCGGCGCGGCAGCGCCCACCCTGTTGCCAAAAGTATGATCTTTCTGCCAGCCTAGCGTGTGTCGTGGCTCACGACGAGACCCCATGGCCTGCGCGCAGGCACGAGACCAACGGAGAAACTCAGTGGAAGACTGGACACAGACCCTCGGCACCGCGCCGCTGCTGGCGATCGCGGCAGCGGCCATCGCACTGATCCTGGTCCTGGTGATCAAGTTCAAGCTGCACGCCTTCCTCACCCTGATTCTCGTGGCGCTGCTCACGGCGTTCGCCACCGGCATCCCCACGGGGTTGATCGTGGACACCGCGGTCACCGCCTTCGGCGGCACGCTCGGCTCGGTGGCTCTGCTCATCGGTCTCGGCGCCATGCTCGGCAAGCTCGTGGAGCACAGCGGCGGCGCCCGGGTGCTCGCCGACAAGCTCGTGGACCTCTTCGGCGAGAAGCGGGCCCCCTTCGGCCTCGGTGTCGCCTCGCTCATCATGGGCTTCCCGATCTTCTTCGACGCCGGCCTGGTGGTCATGCTGCCGATCATCTTCGCCGTCGCCCGCCGCGTGAGCGGCAACAACGTGCTGCTCTACGGCATCCCCGCCGCCGGCGCGTTCTCGGTCATGCACGTCTTCGTGCCGCCGCACCCCGGCCCCGTGGCCGCCACCGAGCTCTACGGCGCCGATCTGGGCATGGTCCTGCTCGTCGGCCTGCTGCTGGCCTTCCCGCTCTGGTACCTCTCGGCGTACCTGTGGGGCAAGCGCGTGGGCTCCAAGTACGTCCTGCCCGTCCCGGGCTTCTTCGGCGACGTCGACGACGACCAGCCGGCCAACCCGCCGAAGGTCGGCACCATCATCGCCCTGCTCCTGCTGCCCCTCGTGCTCATCTTCATGAACACCGGCCTGGACTTCCTCCGCGCCGCCGGCACGGTCTCCGAGGACGCCCCGTGGTTCCCCGTGCTCTCCATGATCGGCGCGTCCCCGGTCGCCCTGCTGATCTCGGTCCTCGTGGCCCTGTTCGTCCTCGGCACCCGCCGCGGCGAGCACGGCACCGCCCTGGAGAAGGTCGTCGACTCCTCCCTGGGCCCGGTCGCCTCCGTCATCCTCATCACCGGCGCCGGCGGCATGTTCGGCGGCATCCTGCGCGCCTCCGGCATCGGCGACGCGCTGGCGTCCTCGCTGGACGGCATCGGCCTGCCCGTCATCTTCGCCGCCTACCTCATCGCCGTCGTCCTGCGCCTGGCCCAGGGCTCGGCCACCGTGGCCCTCGTGACCGCCGCCGGGCTGATGGCCCCGGCCGTGGCCGCGGGCGACTTCAACTCCGTGGAGGTCGCCGCCGTGGTCCTGGCCACCGCGGCCGGCTCGGTCTTCGCCGGCCACGTCAACGACTCCGGCTTCTGGCTCGTCGGCCGGCTCATGGGCATGGACGTCAAGACCACGCTGAAGACGTGGACCGTGCAGCAGGCCCTCGAGTCCGTGGTGGGCTTCGCCTTCGTCCTCGTCATCTTCTACATCGCCTGAGGTGGACATGAACAGCGTCTTCGACATCACCGGCCGGCTCGCCCTCGTCACCGGGTCCTCCCGGGGGCTGGGGCGGGCCCTGGCCACGGGCCTCGCCGAGGCGGGCGCGCGCGTGGTCCTGCACGGGCGCGACGCCGACGCCCTCGCCCGGGTGCGCGACGCGATCGCCGCCGGCACGGGCACGGCCCCGGGCACGGCGGCCTTCGACCTCACCGACGCCGAGGCGGTCCGGACGGGGATCGACGCGGTCCTCGCCGAGCACGGCGTCCCCGACATCCTGGTGAACAACGCCGGGATCCAGCGCCGGGCCCCCTTCGCCGAGTTCGCGGCCCAGGACTGGGAGGACATCGTCGCGGCGAACCTCTCGAGCGTGTTCCACGTGTCCCGGGCCGTGGTCCCCGGCATGCAGGAACGGGGCTCGGGCAAGATCGTCAACATCGGCTCCGTGCAGTCGGTGCTCGCGCGGCAGACCATCGCCCCGTACTCGGCGACCAAGGGCGGGGTGGTCATGCTCACCAAGGGGATGGCCGCGGATCTCGCCCGGCACAACATCCAGGTCAACGCGATCTCGCCCGGGTACTTCGCCACCGAGATGAACCAGGCGCTGATCGAGGACGAGACGTTCAACGGCTGGGTGGTCGAGCGCACCCCGGCCCGGCGCTGGGGGCAGGTCGAGGAGCTCGTGGGCACGCTGGTCTACCTGTGCTCGGACGCCTCCAGCTTCGTCTCGGGGCACAACGTCCTGGTCGACGGCGGCATGACCTCCGTCCTCTGAACCGCAGCACCGCCCCGCCCCGCTCGACACGCACCGCCCTGCGGCGGCGCCCCAGGACGCACCAGGAAGAGAGCTCATGAAGGCCATCGTGATCCACGGCAAGGACGACCTGCGCGTCGAGGAGGTGCCCACCCCGGAGCCCGCCGCGGGGCAGCTCCGGCTCCGGATCGCCTACGGCGGGGTGTGCGGGTCGGACCTGCACTACTGGGCCGAGGGCGCCAACGGCGAGTACGTGGTCCGGGAGCCCCTCGTGCCCGGCCACGAGGTCTCCGGCACGGTGGACCTCGACCCCGCCGGCGAGCTGGCGCCCGGCACGCCGGTGACGGTCCACCCGGCCACGTTCGGCACGCCCGAGCCCGGGATCGGGGACCGGCGCCACCTGTGGCCCGGCGGGGCCTACCTGGGCAGCGCCTCCACCCGGCCGCACACCCAGGGCGGGATGAGCGAGTACCTGCTGGTCCGCCGCGACATGGTCCGGGTGCTCCCGGCCGGCCTGCCGCTGCGCCGGGCCGCGCTCGCCGAGCCGCTGGCCGTGGCGCTGCACGGGCTCACCGTGGCCGGGGACGTGACCGGCCGGCGTGTGCTCGTCTCCGGGTCCGGGCCGATCGGCCTGCTCGCCGCAGCGGCGGCCCTGGCCCGCGGCGCGGCCGAGGTCGTGGCCACGGACGTCCTCGAGGGCCCGCTCGAGCGGGCGCGCGGGCTCGGCGTGCACGGCACCGTCCGGGTGGGGGCCGAGCAGATCCCGTCCGGGGCGTTCGACGTGGTCCTGGAGTGCTCCGGCGTGCCGGCGGCCGTGAGCCCCGTGCTGCTGGGCGCCCGCCGCGGCGGCGTCGTCGTCCAGGTGGGGATGGTGCCGGACGAGGCGCGGCCCGTGAACCTGGCCCCGCTGGTCTCCAAGGAGCTCCAGCTGCGCGGCTCCTTCCGGTTCGATGACGAGATCGACGAGGCGATCGACCTGCTCGCAGCGCGCCCGGGGATCGAGGACGTGGTCACGCACGAGTTCCCCGCCGACCGCGCCGTCGAGGCCTTCACCACGGCCCGCGACTCCGCCGTCTCCGGCAAGGTCCTCGTCTCCCTGGCCGACAGGGAGCGGCGCTGATGCCCGGCCCGGCCGGCACCGCGCACCCGGACCCCGTGGTGGTGGGCGTCGACATCGGCACCACGAGCACCAAGGCGGTGGCCTTCGCCGTGGGCGGGGAGCAGCTCGCCGCCTCCTCCGTCGGCTACCCGCTGGAGGAGCCGCACCCCGGCCACGCCGTGCAGGACCCCGAGCTGATCCTGCAGGCGGTGCTGGACACCGTCCGAGCGGTGGTCGAGGAGGTCGGGACGGAGCGCGTGGCCGGGCTGTCCTTCAGCGCCGCGATGCACAGCCTGCTCGGCCTCTCACCCGAGGGCGTGCCCCTCACCCCGCTCGTCACCTGGGCCGACACCCGGGCCGGCGTCCAGGCGGAACGGCTGCGCGCGAGCGCGGGCGGGCTCGCCCTGCACCGGCGCACGGGCACGCCGGTGCACCCGATGTCCCCGCTGCCCAAGCTCGTGTGGTTCCACGACCAGGAGCCCAAGCTGTGCGAGCGCGTCGCGTTCTGGGCCGGCATCAAGGAGTTCGTGCTGCTGCGGCTGTGCCACGCGCTCGTGGTGGACCACTCGGTCGCCTCGGCCACCGGCCTCATGAACATCCACGAGCTGGTCTGGGACGCCGAGGCCCTCGCCCACGCCGGGATCCTGCCCGAGCAGCTGCCCGAGCTCGTGCCCACCACCCACGTCCTGCCCGGGCTCACGGACGAGGGGGCCCGGGCCACCGGGCTGCCCGTCAGCACGCCGGTCGTGGTGGGGGCCAGCGACGGTCCGCTGGCCAACCTCGGCCTGGGCGCGGTCCGGCCCGGGGTCGCGGCCTGCTCGATCGGCACGAGCGGTGCGCTGCGCGTCGTCGTCGACCGTCCCGTGGTGGACCCGCTGGGACGGGTCTTCTGCTACGCCCTGACCCCGGGGCGCTGGGTGGTCGGCGGGGCGATCAACAACGGCGGCGTGGTCCTCGGCTGGGCCGGGGACGCCCTCGCCCCCGACCTGGGGGAGGAGCCGGAGGAGGAGCTGCTCGCGCTCGCGGCGAGCGTCCCGGCCGGGTCCGGGGGGCTGCTCATGCTGCCCTACCTGCTGAGCGAGCGCGCCCCGCACTGGAGCTCCCTGCCCCAGGGCGCCTACGTGGGGCTGACCCGTGCCCACCGCCGCGAGCACCCGGTGCGCGCGGCCCTGGAGGGCGTGTGCCAGCAGCTCGGCCTGGTCCTGCAGTCGATGCGCTCGACCGGTCTGGCCGTGGAGCAGATCCGCGCCACCGGGGGCTTCGCCCGCAGCCCGCTGTGGCGGCAGCTGCTCGCCGACGTCCTCGGCACGGACATCTCGTTCGCCTCGGGCCACGAGGGCTCCGGTTTCGGCGCCGCGCTGCTCGGGATGCAGGCGCTCGGGCTGATCGAGTCCGTCGACGTGGCCTCGGACCTGGTGGAGGTGGAGTCCGTCGTGCGCCCGGAACCCGCCGACGCCGCGGTCCACGCGTCCCTGCAACCGGTGTTCGAGCAGCTCTACGAGGCGCTCGTGCCCACGTTCACGTCCCTGCGCCGGCTGGCGCCCGCCCTGCCGCTCGAGCGCGGCTGACCCTCCCTGCGGCCCGCTCCGGCCACGCCGGACCGGGCCGTCCCGCCCGGAGCTCCGTGAAGATTCCGTGCACGGTCCGGAGGGCGCATCGGCGGACCTGCGTGGGAGAATGGACCCGTTCTGCGGCGCGCGCGGGACCGTCCGGCCCCGCACTGCGGATCGTCGGTGCCGAGGGGGCCCGCCATGATCTTGAGAGCGGACGTGGAGGAACTCCACCGGCAGGTCCGCGGCCCGGTCCTGCTGCCGGACGAGGACGGCTTCGCGCAGGAGGTCGCCGGCTTCAACCTGGCCAGCGTCCACCGCCCGGACGTGGTGGTCGGCGCGGCCGACACCGCCGACGTGGTGGCCGCGATGCAGTGGGCCGCCGCCCACCACGAGCCCGTCGGGATCCAATCCACGGGCCACGGCGCGGACCAGCCCATGGACGGTGGGCTGCTGGTGACGACCAACAGGATGCAGGAGCTCGAGGTCGACCCCCGCCGCCGGACGGCGCGGATCGGCGCCGGCGTGCGATGGCGCCGCGTGATCGACGCGGTCGCCCCGCACGGGCTCGCGGTCCTCAACGGCTCGGCCAGCGACGCCGGGGCGGTCGGCTACACCCTGGGCGGCGGGCTGCCGGTCCTCGGGCGGGTCTTCGGCTTCGCCGCCGACCACCTCCTGAGCCTCGACGTGGTGACCCCCGACGGACGGCTTCGCCGCGTGAGTTCCCGGCACGAGCCGGAGCTGTTCGCCCTGTTGCGCGGAGGCAAGGGCAACCTGGGCTTCGTCACCTCCATGACCCTCGACCTCGTCCCGCTGGAGGATCTCTACGGCGGCGGGATCTTCTACCCCGGCACGGACGCCCAGGAGGTGCTGAGCGCCTTCAGCCGGTGGGCGCCCGCCCTGCCGGAGCGCGCCTCGACGTCCGTGGCCCTGCGCTGGATGCCGCACGACCCGGCCGTTCCCGAGCAGCTGCACAAGCAGATGCTGGTGCACCTGCGCTTCTGCTGGGTGGGCCCGGAGGGCGAGGGAGCACGGGTCCTCGCGCCGATGCGGGAGGTCGCCCGGCCGGTCCTGGACCTCGTGGGTCCCATGGACTACCGGGACATCGACCAGGTGCACATGGATGCCACCGAGCCGGGTCTCTACGTGCTCACGGGGGAGTTCCTGCGGGAGTTCGACGCCGCCGCGGTCATGACGCTGCTCCAGCGTGCCGGGCCCGGCAGCCGGTGCCCGCTGCCGGAGGTGGGGATCCGTCTGATGGGTGGAGCCTTCACCCGGACGGACGGCCTCCAGGACGCGGTCTCGGGGCGGGACGCGGCGTTCTTCCTGGAGCTCATCGGCTGGCTCGCGCCCCACGTGGCCGAGGCGACGCCCCGGGCGCTGGCCGAGATCCTGCAGGCCATGGCCCCGTGGTCCACGGGGCGGGCGTTCGTGAACATGCACGGGGTCCCGGGCGGGGAGCGCGAGCACGCCCGGGCGTGGTCCGAGGAGGTCTACGCCCGTCTGGTGCGGGCCAAGGCGCTCTACGACCCCGACAACCTGCTGCGCTTCCAGCACGTGGTCGGGCAGGAGCACTGAGCCCCCGGCACCGGCCAGCCGGCGGACAGCCGCGCATGATGGACTGGTGGCAGCACCGCCGCGGTCCCGCGCGCGGTGAGCACTCCCGGAAGGAGACGTGATGGTGAACTTCAAGGGGCTCACGGCCAAGGCCAAGCAGCTCGCCCAGCGCAACCCGGACAAGGTCGACAAGGTCCTCGACCAGGCCGGCAGCTTCGTGGACAAGCGCACCGGGCGCAAGTACGAGCGCCACGTGGACACGGTCCAGCAGAAGGCACGGCAGTTCCTCGGCGGGGGCCACGCCCCCGGCGACCGGACGCCCGGCGGCCCGACCACGGGCGGACCGGCCGCCGGCGAGCGCCCGGACGGGCGGCCGGGCGGACCGGCTGCGACCGACCGGCCCGGTCACGTGCCCGGCGACGAGGGGCAGCACCAGGGCCCCCGCAACTGAGCGGCTCCCGGGTCCCAGGACCGGATCGGACCCTGTCCGCCGCGCGCCGAGCGCACGGCGGGCGGGGTCCGTCGTCGTCCCGGGCGGTGCTGCCCGCCGCCGTGCCCCCGGCGGCGCCGCTCAGCGCACCAGGGATGCATAGACCACGTAGTTGTCGTCGAACTCCCCGGTGGCCGGGTCGTAGCCGTCGCAGGTGATCAGCCGCAGCTCGGGGCCCTCCGTGTTGCCATAGACCTCCAGGGTGGGGAAGTCGTCCTTGCCGTACTGCTCCCCGCGGTCGACGGCGAAGACCGCGGTGGTGCCGTCCTGGCGAGCCACCTCGACCCGGTCCCCGGGCTCCAGGGCGCGGAGGTCCGCGAAGATCCCGGGACCGCCGCCCGTGGCGTTGACGTGGCCCAGCAGCACGGCGGGTCCGCGCTCGCCGGGGGCCGGGGACCCGGTGTACCAGCTCGCTGGGGACCCGGGTCCCTCCGGCGGGACCTCGAGCGAGCCGTCCTCGCGCAGCCCCAGGTGCAGCAGCTCGGACTTGGCACCGGCAACCGGGATCGTCAGCGAGACCGGGTCGGAGGCAGCCGGCACCGGTGGTGGCGCGGCCGTGGGGGTCGCCGCCGCAGCCGGGCCCGGTGCGGTGGAGACAGACGGTGCCGGGGTGCCCGTCGAGGCGGGGTCGGTCCGAGCAGCGGTGGAACTCGCCACCGCCGACGGTGCCGAGCTGGTGGTCCCGTCCTCCGGGGCGGAGGTGCCGGCGCACCCGGTGAACAGGAGGGCGGCGGCCGCCGCGCAGGCCATCAGTCCTGCGCGGCGGCCGGTGCCGGAGCCCGTCATGGGGTCATGCCTCTTCTCGGGGGTGTCAACCGGTGTCAGGCGCGGGCGCGGCGGCGGGCCACGAGCGCGGAGCCGGCCAGGGCCAGGGCCCCGCCACCGGCCACGGCGAAGCCGGCGGCAGCACCGTTGCCGGTGGCGGTCTCCACCCCGGTGTCGGCCCCGCCCTCGGGCATGGCACCCATCTGAGAGGCGCTCAGCGTGCCGCAGGCCGCGGGAAGGGTCGCGGCCGCGGGCAGCGCCGGGTCCAGGTCCGAGGGCTTCTCCGCCGC
>NZ_JBHZTC010000026.1:0-35563 GCF_042879195.1 Kocuria nitroreducens | reverse complement strand
GACCCATTGGCCGCGCTCACCGCCTGACCACCACAGGAAGGACCGTTACACCACGCCCAGGGACTTGACCCATCGTTCTCCTTGGTTCAACGAGAACCTGGTTCTCGCCAGCGGGGGGGCTCGCCCAGGGGGGCATGTAAGTGCCGGCATATGGCTGGTTGGGGGAACCAGCTAGCCGACCCGACACAATATGTGGATGGCCTCTGAGCGCTCTTGAAAGACTACCTTTTGGGTTGCATCGCCCATGCACGACCCGCCACTCGGCAGGCACGAGCGTGGCCTTTCAGTGAGGGAGAACCGTCATACGCTTCAGCCACAACCTCACCTAACGAATGGAAAAAATTTGGACGAGGTGCTCACCGGCCCAGTGATTGCAGCTGCAGTTTCGGCCATCGCGCTCCTGGTTTCCGTGGTCTTGGTCCATCGGTTAACGGTGCACCGTGAGGACCGAGCCGACCAGCGTGCAATACAACGCCAGGCGGCCTCGGCGCTCACCGAGGCACTTCAAAACATCCGCCGGATCGTCGAGCACTCAGCGACTCAACCCGTGCAGCCTCAACACATCTCGGAAGCGGTTGCCTCGTGGGAGGCCGTCTATCGCAAGTACTCGACGCGCATACCGAAGCAGGGCCGCCATGTCAGACATAGCGTTGCTGCCGCGCTGGGAGAGCACTTCGGTGCTGTCGGGGCCTCGAATTTGTTTCCAGAAGCCGTCAATTTCGACGTCACAAAATACGACCCGATTTGGTGGGACAACGCTGATGCTTACCTTGGATACCTGATCGGTCGGCTCTCACGTTGGCACGACGACCCGCACGCTATTCGTAAGATGCAGATCCTCGACTTCGACGCATGGCTTTCAGCGCGCGGTCAGTTGTTCGCGTGAACTTTGGGTTGCGTTCACCCATATCTGCTGCGCGGAATGGACGCTACATTTCTGAAACATGCTTTAGTAGCGCCTGAAAGATTTCACGACGTGGGGACGCGGCTCGGCGATCAATTTCTGGCTTTGAGTGTTGTCCGATTGCCCCGTAATCACAACTCGACAAGATCATGTGGTGGTTCTGCCGCTGGCAGCGTGACCACCTTGGAAGTCTGGCTTTCCGGGTGCGGCCGGGGTAGCAGCTGTAGAGATCGGGCAGGTTGGCCTAGCGGCAGACGTTGGCGGTCTCATTATGCATCCCAGTACCTTCGACGAAGAGCTGCCTCATACTCGTGCATCAGTTCTTCCACCTTTTTCGGTAGGATGAATCGGTTGCCGAAGCGCTCATCACAGTCGGCACCATCTCAACTTGCTCAAAGCAGTCGGGAAGGAAAGTCGGTGCCAGCGATCCAGACAGCGGGCGCCTTTGGCGAAAGCAACGAATACATCGAGAGAAAGGTGCTGTAATGGCCCAGAGCGTGCAGATCATTCTGGAGGACGACCTCGAGGGTGGTCCTGCTGATGAGACCGTCCAGTTCGGTCTGGACGGCCGGCAGTACGAGATCGACCTCTCCACCGCCAACGCGGAGAAGCTGCGGGAGGCCCTGCGCCCCTACGCCGCCTCCGGCCGGCGGGCCCAGGGCAAGACCACCCGGGCCACCGGGCCCCGTTCCTCCACTGGTGGTAACCCGGAGACGGCAAAAATCCGGGCCTGGGCGAAGGAGAACGGTTACGAGGTCTCCGATCGCGGCCGGATTCACCAGTCCGTCAAGGACGCCTACTACGCCGCCCAGTAGGCCCCCCCCCACCTGGACACCCCCTCGGGCCTGTCCGGGTGCTCCGCGACAGCGGGGGGTGTGATGCCGGCGGTCACGGCCGCGGCATCACTGGGGAACGTCTCGGGGCAGGGCTCAAGCGCGGGGCCCTCACCGTGGCCCCTTCCGCACGATCAGCAGTCGGTGAGGGGCTGAGGATCTGTTTCCGGCCACGGTGCCGCCGGGACGCCCCGCGTCCAGCCTGGACAGCGCTGGTCGTCCCTTTGGCGCCCGACAACTGCCCTCGCTGGGGGTTGGCCCTGGCAGCTTTCGGACCGGGCGCGGGCACCCGCCTCAATCGAAGACCCACGGAACCACCCACCCCATCTCGCCGCCTGTCCCCAGAATGAGAGAACCCGGCCCACCAGCAACGGTGAGCCGGGTTTCTTCGTCATGGACCATGGGTAAGCCGCCCATGGGTAAGCCGCCCGCGGCCGGCCCCCTCCCCTACCGGGGTCTCGGTGTTATCGGTTGAGCTGTTGGGCGTAGGCGCGCACCGCGTTCTCGATTACCGCTCTCGCGGTGCCGTCGTGCTCGGTGAGCTCTTCGATCAGATCGGAGACGTCTTGGGCCACCCGCACCCCGAGTTGGATCGTGGGTTCCCGGCGGGGCCGGCCGCGGCCGCGTTTGGGCGCAGCGGCCGGGGGCTCCACCGCCGGTGCCGCTTGCACCGGCGGGGTGGACACCACCGGTGTCGTGGGCTGGGGTGGGGTAGCGCGTGGGGGTGTGTAGTCGACCGGGTCGATGTGTTCATCCGGTGCCGGGCGGGGCCTCCGGCGCTGGAGTGAGGCGGGGCGCTCGGGCTGCTCGGTCATCGCAGCACCTTCTTCGCGATCGCCGTGTAGGCCTCCAGGACCCGGGCGCCCTTGCGGTATTGGCCGTACCACTCCCCCGATATCCGTACCTCCTGGACGATGGCCCGGTCGGGGATCAACGGCTCCAGGAACAACCCGGTGGCCCGGAGCTCCTCGAGGCTGGCCACCGCCGCCCGGCTCATGATGGTTTCCTTCACCCCGCCGACGACGATGCCGGCCTCGGTGAGGGTGTCCGGGGCGCCCAGCTGCTGGCGGTGCCGGCGGAACTGGGCGACCGTGCGTCGCGCCCCGTCCACCCCGTCGATGCCATCGCTGGTGGCGGTGGCGGCGTAAACCACGGTGTCCGCGGCGTTCAACGCCGACAGCGTCAGGGGTCCGCCCTGGCGGTTGGGGCAGTCGATGACCACCACATCCGCCTGAAGGCCGGTCAGGGAGATCTTCAGCCGCAGCTCCGCATGATCGGCCCGGTCGGCCTCGCGGTTGGAGACGTTGCGGGCCGAGGGAATGACCCGGAGGTTCGGGTGCCACCCACTCGGCACCGCGAGATCCTCGGCCCAGCCTTCAGGATTCTCATCGCCCAGGATCGCTCCGACATGCATTCCTTCCGCCGAGGGCTGCACTCCGAACCACTTCGTGGAGGCCGCGCGGGGGTCGAGGTCAACGAGGACGACTCGACGTCCCTCGGCGGCGGCGACCATTGCTAGGGAGACGGCGGTAGTGGTCTTAGTGACTCCACCGGATTCGCTGTACACCATGAGGGTTTGCATGCTTTCAAGCTATCAAGCTTGCGCGCCATCAAGCCACCTACCTAGTTAGCTGGATAGGGATCCAGCTAACTAGGTAGTTATCTAGCATGCTTACTAGATAGCTATCTACCATTTATTATACAGATCATGCTTCTGGGGTGTGGTCGTGGACAGGGATATTGGACCAGGGAGTACGTTTCTCAACCGAGGCTGGCATCCCCGGCGCGTATGACGCCGGGTGCTGGTCAGGGGCGCTTGGTAGACTAGAGCGCATAGCACGGCCCAACACACCACCGGGGAGGTTCCATGGCGCAGCAGCACATTCTGCCACCGGCTCTCGAGGCGGACCGGGCACAGCAGGTGGCCTCCGTGGTGCACAGTGCTGGCATGGAAGGACTTCACGTCACTGCCGCGACCCGTGCGGAGCTGGATCGTTTCGCCGAGGGTGGGCTTGAGGTCGAGGAGCTGGTTCGGCGCACGCGCGCCCGCTACGGCCTTGAGTGAGGCCCCCGGCCCGCACCGTGATCCGTATCTGGACCCGCACACCGGGATTCTGACCAATCTGATCGGCGCCCGCACCGCCGTAGAGCTCGCCGCCGCGGAAGCTGACCTGGTGGCAGTCCGCACCCTGCAGCTGTGGCGCCATCCACCGGCGCCCACCCGAGATCTGGTCGAACTGCAAGCCATTCACCGTCACCTGTTCCAGGACGTCTATCCCTGGGCGGGGCAGCTGCGCACCGTGGATCTGCGCAAGACGGTTTCGGGGGCGCAGCCGTTCCTGCCGGTGTCGATGATCCCCCGCTCGGCCGGTTTCGTCTTCGATCAGCTCCGCCAGGACCGCTACCTGCAGCACCTGAATCGGGACCGGTTCATCGAACGGTTGGCCTATCACTACGACCAAGTCAACTATCTGCATCCGTTCCGGGAGGGCAACGGGCGCACCCAGCGCTTCTTCTTCGATCGTCTGGCGGTAGCCGCCGGCTGGTGGTTGGACTGGACCCAGATCACCGGGGCGGTCAACGACGCTGCGTCCCGTGCCGCAGCCGAAGACCATGACCTCGCTGCCTTGCAGGAGATGTTAGCGGTGATCCTCACTCCCGCACCTCGCCGCCGTCGGCCGCGTTCCTGACCGGACCAGCTAGCGCTCGGACAGGCCCGGGACAGCGAAGTTCCTGAGAGCACTGTGACACTGACCTTGGACGCGACGCGTCAGTGGACGATGTAACCGGGGAACCGTGCTGACCACCGGGAGTCGCGGGTAACTCGTGTGACCTCATAGGAAACCGCGGTCAGGTGTGGGAAGCGCAGTCCGTGGAGTTCGCCTACCCGGGCACCCACTTCAGTGACATGCAGTTCTCGGCCACCCAGCGCAGCGCCGTGGAACGGCCCGTCCTTGACTGTCTCCCAGTAGTCAGAGGCGGTCGTGAAAGACCAGTACCCGGAGCCAATGGGATGATCCTCCAGGTAGTCCAGGGGCACCCAGAGGGTGAGGCCGCGGTGCTCAGGGAGGAGCCGGTCCTGGAAGTCGGGGTCTGGTTCTCCGGGCAGGACGCCTTCGGGCCACTGGTAGGCGGGTTCACTCGTCACGGGGGCATCCTCTTCATCGGCAGGTCCGGGGGGCACTTCCAGGCTAGGGGAGGGGGCGGGGCACACCGGGGGGGCGGAACCAATACCTGTTGCTTGGAGAACTTCACCCTCTCCCACGGTGTTGTAGATGGGCGCGTTCTTCAGCCAGGCCATCACGGTGCGGGCGGTACGCCCCACGGCCTCAGCGATGGCCCGGTAGGTCGCCCCTGCCGCCCGCAACCGCACTGCTTGGGCCCGCAGCTGCCCCGCACGGTCGGTGCGGGCCTGGCGGGCGTGGGCGGCGTTGTCCGCCGCCGCACGCACCTTGGCCTCGGTCCTCGCCTTCCCACCGCGCCGTCCCATCCGGGACAGGTACTCGTGTGCAGCATCAGAGCCGCTGGTGAAGGTAGGGCGTCCTTTGCCGGCGTTGACCTGACGTACGGCCGAGCGCGCCAGACACGTCACCTCCCCATCAGCCAGGGGGTGGGGCAGCTGGGCGTTGAGCGCCTTGGCGTGGGCGATCGAGGCGGCCTCCGTCGGGGTCTGCTGGCGGGCCTGCCGCTGGTCCCACAGCCACCGGCGGGTAGCGCGGAAGACCGCGGTGTTGCGCCCCACCTCCGTCGCGGTGTCCACCACCGGGACCCGCGGGATGCCGGACTGTCCCAGCAGGGGCGTGCCCGGGTCCCAGGCCGGTGCTGCTGGCCCGTCGATGGCCTCGTCGTGGAACGGGTCGGTGTACTCGGCCATGTGCGCCTTGAGATCCCCTAGGGACCATGGGCTGGTTCTGCGGCCCCACCACACGCGCCCGGCCGGGAACGCAGCGGCTGGGTTGCGCACTAGGTACCGGGTGAAGCACGGGTCCCCGTCCACCAGCCGGTCTAGGGCCCGCTGCACCGCCTCCGCGTAGCGGATTGGACCCGGCCGAGCACTCTCGCCCCGGTAGACCGGTTCGATGGCCCACCCGGCCTGGGCATGACCAGTCTGCGGGTTCTCGATGATCCAGGTCGGCTCGGGCACGGCCGGGTGCATCAAGTTCAACAATGCGTCCTCGTCATCGACGTCCACGACGAGGAAGTTCAACCAATCGGCCGGATTGAGTTGGATGAACGCGAAGTCACCAGCAGGTCGCCCACGGTTCGGGAACGCCTGCGACTTGGTCTGACCGCACCGGAAGTACTCGATCCGGTGGTGCGCCAGGAACCGGCGGGCCGGGGTCTCGGGGCAAAAAAGGGCAATGTCGAGTAAGGCGGGGTCCACTTGCGGACGCGCCTCAGGTACACTAGGGGACACAACGGTCCCCTGGTAATGGGTTCATATGCAGTTCTCATCCGGTTTCTGTTGAACCAGCTGTTCTAGGTCGCCAAACTCACGACAGCTGATTGACTTCGACGGCCCGCCCTCCACGGCGGGCCGTCAGTCGTTTAAGCGGTTTTGGTGATGGGGAGCTCCTCAGCGTTCTGCCGATCATCTATCGCATTCGGCAATCCGTGGTCCCGGTCGATCAAAGCGCCGACGTAGTCCGCCTGGGACAGCCCGAGAGCAGCTGCCTTCTCCGCCGCACGGCGGTGCTGCTCGGGCAGGACGCGCATGCTGAACGCCACTCGCTTCCCGAGCAGCTTGGGCGGTGTGTACTCCGTCATACGCCCACCCTCTCACATTGCTTGTACTAGCGCTAGAAGTTCGTGGGTGTGTCGGTCGAATCGCTACAGGTCATGGGATTGGTGGCCCACAACGTCCCACTGGCCGTTGTGCTTCTCGAGGTAGATGACGACTTGGCGTTGGCCGGTGGCCTCGATCTGGTGGTCGTCGCGGCTGATCCATCGCCAGGTGAGGTCGTAGGCGCGGATGGCTTTGTCCTTGGCGACGTCGCGGGAGACGTCTCCGACAGCCGGCACGAGGCTGGGCGCGCTGTAGGCCTGGTGCTCAGCGGGTTCCAGCCAGGCGGCCTGGTTGCCGTTGCGTTCCGGCTCGACCTGGTGGTCGGCCCACTCTTGGGACATCAACGGTTTGGCGCGGATCGCGGCGGCGCTCTGGGTACGGTCGGTGGCGGTGTCCCAGGAGTGCAGCATCAGCGCGGCGGTTTCGGCGGTGGCCTCCACGTCGCTGCGCTCCACGGTGTCCGGGTCGGGGAAGGTACCTTCCCCGGGGGTGAGCTCGGTGGGGGAGGGCGTAGCCGTGGCAGGAGCGGTGGTCTGCTCGCTGGTCTGCTGTGCTCCCTCGGGCCCGCAGGCGGTCAGGGGCAGCAGGCACAGGGCCAGGGCGGGGATCAGGCGGTGTCGGGTCATTTCGGCCATGCTCCTTTCTGTTTGAGGATGGGCTCGGGGTCGAGGTTGTGCCCCTGGTAGGGGAAGACCATCTCCGGGGCGTCGGGTTTGTAGATCTCGAAGTGCAGGTGCGTGGCCATGCCGAAGCGTCCGCGATTGCCCTCGGTACCGATGACGTCACCGCGTTTGAGCTTCTGGCCCTTGGCCACATCCCAGGAGTGCAGGTGGCAGAAGGCGAAGCCGAAGTCGGGGTCGTCCCCGTTCTCCTTGGCGATCACGCACCCGTCGGTGGCGTTGAACCCGGTGATCCGTAAGGACGTCGGGGCGACGACGACTCCGCCGCTTCCCTGGCCGGCCCCGGGGGTGGCGATGTCCACGCCCTCGTGCTGGTTGGCCCACCCGGGGACTCCAGCCAGGGCGCGGCCGCCGTAGCCGGAGGTGAACACGCCCCCGGGCAGCGGGGTGGTCCACTCGCCCTCGCCGAGGTCTCCGTCCCAGGCCAGGGCCCCGGTGGGGGCCTGGCAGTGGGCGGAAAACTGGGATTGGCCGGTGTCCAGGATCGTGTCGATGTAGTCGCGGGTCTCCTGGTACGGCGGCACCCCCTGGTGCTGCTCCACGGCCCCGGGGCCGGCGTTGTAGGCGGCCAGGGTCAGGCGCACGAGCTCACCGGCGTCCTCCCCGGCGATCGGTCGCACGTCGGTCTTGAGGGCGGCCATGTAGCGGCCGTAGGCGGGGATCGCGTCGTCGGGGTCGAAGGGGTCCCCGCCGTTGCCGTAGGTGGCCCAGGTGGCGGGCATGAACTGGGCGATGCCTTGGGCGCCGGCCGGGCTGGTGGCGTCCGGGTTCCACCCGGATTCCTGGGCCAATTGTGCCGCCACCACGCTCACCGGCAGCCCGGCGGTCCGGGCGGCGTCCTCGACCAGTGGTGCCCAGCCGTTGGGGATGTTCGGTGCCCGCTGCTGGCCGCTGTCGTTGCCCGTGGTGACGGCGGTGACGGTGCAGGAGTTGGCTGAGGCCTGTTCTTCGTCCTCGGCCAGGGTGGCGACGAGCACGGCTAGGGCCACGATCGAGCCGATGGCGAAGACGAGCAGCAGCGCCACGACGGCGCCGAGGGCACGGGGGGATCCAGCCGACATCACAGCCTCCTGGGGGATGGGAGGGGGTGTGGGTCAGAGCTGGTCGATCAGGGTGGCGGTGGCTTCCTCGTAGGCCCGCACGGTGGCTGGGTGCAGGGCGTCGTAGTGGAAGGCGCGTCCTTCCTGGAGGGACTTGTCGAAGGGGATGACGACGGTCCCGGCCAACCCGACCGCTTGGGCGTATTCCTGCAGGCGGGTGAGGCGTTCGGTGTTGTTGGTGGCGGTGTTGGAGACCACCAGCACGGACCGGGCCAGCTTCTGCCCGTGGCCCTCAGCGGCGACGGCGGCCACGGTGGCTTCCAGCAGCCGGGCGTCGTCTTCGCGGTTGTGGGCCACCAGCACCAGGGAGTCGGCGACGTCCACGGCGGCGCGCCAGGTGGAGGACTGGGCGGAGTTGCCGGTGTCGAGCAAGATCAGGCTGTAAAGCGACCGCAGGGTCTCATGCGCCGCCCGCACGGACCGCCCGTCCACCCGGGTCCGATCGGTGCCCTCGGGCGGGGAGGCGAGCACGTGGATCCGGTCATCGCCCTGGGGGCGCACGTAGCGCACGAGGTCGGCGGTGCGGCGGGTGACGGTGTCGAGGTTGCGGATCAGGTCCAGGGTGGTGCGGTCGTGGCCGCCGGCCAGGGAGCGTTCGGCCAGGGTGCCCTGGTTCTCGTTGAACTCCCCGGCCAGGATGTTGCCCCCGCGCACCCGCCCGGCGGTGGCGGCCAGGTGGTAGGCGGTGGTGGTCTTCCCGCCCCCACCCTTGAGCTGGAGCACCGCCACGGTGCGGTGGGTCTCCATCGGCCGCTGGATCCGCACCCGGCGGGCACGGGATGCCCGCTCTGCGGCCGAGGCCGCCAGGGACAGTCCGAGCCTCTGGTTGCACCACCCTCGCCACCCGTGACGGGCGGGGGATTCGGGCGTCTCCGTGGCCGCCTCCCGTCGCAGCTGCAGGCGGGGATCCCCGGCCTCGGCGACGACCGGGGTCGGTGTGGAGCTGCTGGGCGCCGGGTCGCTGGCGGGCGTGTCGCCCGCGGTGGTCTCTGGCAGTGAGTCCGTAGCTGAGAGCTCAGATGCGTCCCCTGAATGGGGGACATCGGCCGCAGGAAGCGTCTGCGGGGTCTCCGCATCGATGGAAGGCTCCGCGGGCTGGTGTTCGCTCAGGTCAGCGGCTGGTTCATTGGCCGCTACCGGGCGTGTCGCCTGCTCAGGCTCCGATACGAGGTCGTCGACTGTGACAACACGTGAAGAGCCTCCACGGGAGGGTCGTTTCTTGGCCGAGGCACTGGCATCTGCTGTCACGGATCCGTCCGCGGCGACGATCAGTCGCGTCTCCGGCTCGGTCACCGAGGCCGGGTCGATGGCCGTCAGCTTCACCGGTCGCCCCAGGTCATCGGCGATCGAGACGACGTGGGCGATGGCTGCCGGCATCGAGGCGAACTCGTAGGGGACCCGGTCGATCGTCACCTCCACGCTGTCGTCGGCGGCGATCCTCGCCGTGCAGACCGGCCGCTCCAGTGCCTGAGCCATGATGCTCTCCCTACTCCTCGTTCGTGTGCGCCCCGTCATTGTCGGTGGAATGGGGGACGTTGTACTGAGAGCGAAGGTGTTCCTTGATGTCGTCACGCAGGATCAGCCAGGTCTTGCCGAGCTTGATCGCCGGCACGATGCCGTCGCGCAACCAGCGGTAGGTGATGGTGCGATCACCGAGTCCGAGCACCTGCGCGAGCTGGTCGACGGTCAGCCGCTCGGGCAGGCCCTCGAAGAGCCGGTCCAGCGCGTCAGACACGACGATCACCTGCGCCCTCATACTGGGCACTGTACACAGCTATATCCATTTGTTGTCTAGTATTGTTTAACATTGCTAATCCTCTCTCATTATTGTCTAATGCACATAGGGTCCAGTCTATTGGAGGCCCTGCAACCGAGGAGGTGTGATGGACAACCGTTGGGCTGAGTTGGTATCGCCCTCCACCCAGGAGCAGACCCGCCCGATCTTCGAAGACGTCCCCGAGGAGACCGTCACGGTCATGCACGGCGCCTCGGGACCCCAGCGAGGCGTCACCGGACTTCCCGAGGACGAGGGGCGACTGGGGCGGTTTCTCACCACCGCCCATGACGTGTTCTGGCTCGGTGTCCACGGTGGGGCCGGGGAGTCTGTGCTGGCCGACCTGCTCGGCGGCACCTCCTGCTACCACCGGTGGCCCGCCCGCCCAGATGAGGAGACCCAGCACGCCCCCGCGCTGGTGTTCCTCGTGGCCCGGCAGAACAAGCGGGGCCTCGACGCCGCCCGTCTCGCCGCCCGCGACTGGGCCGCCGGCGCCCACCCCGATGTCGATCTCCAAGGCCTGGTCCTGGTGGCCGATGCCCCAGGCCGCACCCCGAAGTCCCTGGCCGGACAGACCCGGGTGATCTCCGGTGGTGTGCCCTCCACCTGGGTGGTGCCCTGGATCGAAGAGCTCCGGCTCACCGGGACCGTGGACTGGGAGTCCATGGCCCGGGAGCCGAGAAAAGTCCTCACCGCCCTCGGTGAGGCAGCCGATGAAGCACTTTCTGAGAGGACCCCCCAATGATCGACCTCGTACTGGCTGCACAGGACACCGTGCTCGCGCTGCCGGCCGCCCTGCCCGACTCCGACCCGCTGGCCCCTCCCGGCATCGGCGACACCTGGAACCGCATGGTCGGTGTCGGCAAATGGATCGCCCTGGGCATCGCCGTCCTGGGCCTGCTGGTCGTCGGCGGAAAGATGGCCTTCGACGCCCGCCGCGGAGAGACCACCGAAGAGGTCTCCGGAATCATCAAAATCGTGCTGGCCGTGGCCCTGATCTCCGGCGGCGCCTCGATCCTCTCCTTCATCTCCGGGGCATGACCTCTGGCCTCCGCAAGACCAACCCCCCGCAGCAGAGGAGCAGCAGGTGACAGATCATATCGAGACCGACGACAACAACACCTGGTGGAAGGCACCCCGCTTCCTCATCTCAGCCGTCCTCGTCGCGCTGCTGATCGTGCTGGGGGTAGTTCTGTGGCTGTGGCCCGACGGTGAAGAGCCCACCCAGGCCGCCCCGGCACCGGCCACGACCGCCGAGCCGGTCTCGGGCGCGGAGTCGGTGTGCGGCCTGGACGCCTCCGGAGGCACCACGCTCACGAAAGCGCCCGAGGACGTCGAATGGGCCGCTCTCGGGGCGATCTACGCACCGTCCTCGGAGGAGCACGGGCCTGGCACCGTGGATGAGTCCACCGGCGTCCGCTCCTGCTACTCCCACACCCCCGAGGGCGCACTTCTTGCCACCACGAACATCCTGACTTCGGGCAATGACCCGCAGCTACTGCTGGACACCATCAAAGCGCAGGCCGTGGACGGCCCGGGCAGAGACGTGGCCATCGGCCAGGTCCAGCAGCGACTGAGCTCAGGTGACACTGCGACAGTTCCCTTGGAAGTCGGCGGTTTCCGGCTGCTGTCTTACACCGCAGACTCAGCATCCGTGGAGGTCGTCGTTGCCGCCGACGACGGCACCGAGGACATCTACATGACCACCGGCGTTGACCTCGTATGGACGGAGGGTGACTGGCACGTCTCCTTCCAGGAGAACGGCGATCCCGGCCCGGTGTCCGGTCAGGTGTCAGACCTGAGCGGGTACATCGAGTGGGGTCCTCACGATGGCTGAGGAAAACAACTGCAACCCCATCGACGTCATCTGTAAGACCAAGGAGGGCATCAGCAGCACGCTCAGCGGGGCGGCCGGGGATGCGCTGGATCAGATCGCGGACGGTGTGACCTCGGCCGTGGTCGAGACGATCGCCTCCCTGGGGTCGATGTGGACCACGGTTGGTAGCGCCAGCCTCACCAGCGAGAACGGCGGCGCTGCCGAGGCGCCGGCCCGGGGCGCGTTCAACGATCAGGTCGATCTGCTGCTGAGCTACGCGAGCTGGATCGGGCTGGGGGTGTGCGTGTTCGGGGTGCTGTTCCTGGGCATCGTGTTGGCCACCAACGCCCGCCGCGGCGACGGGGCTGGCCTGGTCAACACGGCCACCGTGCTGGCCTCCGGGGCCGCCCTGATTGGTGGGGCCACCAGCCTGATCGGCTTCCTCGTCCCCGCCCGGGCGGGAAACCTGTCCGGGTCGGTGGGCTTCATCCAGGACCAGACCTTCTACCTCACGCTGGCCGTGGCCGCGCTGAGTGTGATGATCGCCGGGGCCCAGATGGCCTGGACGCAGCGCGCTGAACCGGCCCGCGAACTGCTGAAGAACCTGCTCACCCTGGCCGTGGTCACAGCCTCGGGGGTGACAATCCTCAACGTCCTGGTGGCCGGCACCGACGCCCTGGCCGTGCAGATCATCGACTCCGCCATCGGCGAGGACTTCCAGACCGACGTGCTCAAGCTCCTGGCCCTGGACAACGCCACCAGCACCGGGGCGGCGGACCCGGTGTGGTTGGGCGGCAACGTCATCCTGATCATCGTCGGCGGGATCGTGGCGATCATCGTGAACCTCATCCAGCTGATGCTGATGGTGCTGCGCACCGGGATGCTGTTCCTGATGGCCGGGATCCTGCCGCTCTCAGCCGCCTTCTTGAACACCGAGACGGGCAAGAACTTCTTCCAGAAGGTCATCGCCTGGACCCTAGCCTTCGCCTTCTACAAACCCGCCGCGGCCCTGATCTACGGGTTGGCGATCAAGATGTCCACCACCGGGGTGTGGGAGGACTCCGGCAGCGGGCTGATCCAGTTCGCCGCCGGGCTGATGATGATCGTCGCCTCCGTGTTCGCCCTGCCCGTGCTCATCGGGTTCCTCAGCCCCGTACTGGGCTCGATGTCCTCCTCCGGCGGCAGCAGCGGCGGGGCGCTGGGCATCGCAGCGATGGGCGCGGCGATCCCACAGGGCGCCTCCCACCTGGCCCGCTCGGGACGCGGATTCGGCTCTGATTCATCCTCCGCATCGCCGTCGCAGCCCTCCGTCTCCTCGAAGGGCGGGCCGGGTTCCGCACCTGCCGGTCTGTCCTCACCTGCCGCTGGGGCCAGTGCCACGGGCACGGCGGGCACCGCTGGTACTGCGGCGGCGGGGGCAGCAGCTGCACCGGTGGCTGCGGGCATGGCGGCCGCCAACGCCGTGCAGAGAGGCGGGGAAGCCGTCTCCCAGGCCACCGAGTCCAGCGCAAAGGCTGGCACCTCCAGCACCGGCGGTAGCACCGGCGGCACTGGAGTGGCGGGCGCGTCCTCGACGGGTACCCCTGGCCAGGACGGTGCGCAGAAGTCCTCTGCGGGGACCGGGGCGCAACCGGCCCCCGGCACCGGGGCGGCAGGGGCAGCACCGTCCACCGGGGCTCGTCCCACGCCGGGGTCCGGAGCTGGTGCAGCACCGCCACGCTCTGGGGCCCGCCCCACGGGACCCACCGGCCCAAGACAGGCGGCGAAGGCCGTCCAGCAGCAGGCACGTGCGTTCAAGGCGCAGATCGCCAACGAGACCGGAAACGAGGGCCGCCCTGATGGCGCAGACCGAAGCTAAAACCGAGAACCGCCCGCGGGTGTACGGCAACTTCCGCACCCCCACCTCCAAGGGCCTGGCCGGGCTCTCCACCGCCGGCACCGTGCTGCTGATCGGTGGTGTCGTCGGCGGGATTCTGCTGATGATGCTCAACCTGTGGCTGGTGGCCCTGGGCTTCGAAGCGGTGATCCTCACCCTGATCGCGCTGTCGATGCAGAAGAACAAGCACGGGCGCACCCTCATCGAACGCATCGTGCGCCGCGCGGGGTGGGCCAACGCCGTCTACGCCGGGGCCAACGTCTACCGGGCCGGGCCGGTGTCCCGGGTGCCGGAAGGGACCACGAAGCTGCCCGGGATCTCGGCCCGCTCCAAGATCACCGAGCACGTCGACGGCTACGGCCGCCCCTTCGCCTTGGTCGAGGTCCCGCAGAAACACCACTACACCGTGGTGTTCTCCTCCGAACCCGACGGCGGGGGCATGGTTGACCAGGAGCACATCAACCGGTGGGTGGACCGCTGGGCGCACTGGCTGGGCATGCTCACCGACGAACCCGGCCTGACCGCGGCCTCGGTGACCATCGAGACCGCCCCGGACTCCGGGTACCGCCTGGCCCGCAAGATCGAGGCCCGCATGAGCCCCGACGCCCCAGCCTTCGCCCGCGACGTGATCAACGAGACCGTGCAGATGCTGCCCACCGGGGCCACGGTCACCCGGGCCTACATCGCGGTGACCTTCAAAGCCTCCGTGCGGGCCGGCGGCCGCATCCGCAACGCCGGCGAGGTCGCCGATGACCTGGCCGCCCGGCTGCCCAACCTCACCCTGTCCCTCAACGACACCGGGGCCGGCGTAGCCGCCCCGCTCACCGCCCAGCAGTTGTGCGAGGTCATCCGGGTGGCCTACGACCCGGCCGAGGCGGTCCTGTTCGACCGGGCGCACGCCGCCGGCAAGGCCCCGGAGCTGGATTGGAGTGAGGTTGGCCCCCAGGCCGCCGACACCTTCTGGGACTGCTACCACCACAACAACTCCTGGTCGAAGTCCTGGGCGATGTCCGTGCCGCCGCGCTCGACCGTCCAGGCCAACGTGCTCCAGGCCCTGATCGCACCGAACCCTGAGTTGGTGCGCAAGCGCGTCACGCTGCTCTACCGCCCCATCGACCCCGCGAGGGCCGCGCAGATGGTGGAGAACGACATCAACACCGCCACCTTCAACGCCTCCTCCCGCAACCGCGCCACCGCCCGGGACACCCGAGAGACCCGCGCCGCCCAGGCCACCGCCGCTGAGGAGGCCGACGGGGCCGGGCTGCTGAACTTCGGGCTCGTCGTCACCGCCACTGTGCGTTCCAGGGGCGAGCTGGACGAGGCCGAAGCCATCATCGAGAACCTCGGCACCTCGGCGAGGATCCGGCTGGAGGAGGCCTACGGCGCCCAGGACTCCACCTTCGCCGCCGGCCTGCCGTTGGGTGTCGTGATTCCCGATCACTTGGCCCTGCCCTCGACCGTGAGGAACGCACTCTAATGACCACCAAGAACGCCAAGCAGATCATCCTCCCCGCCTCCCGGGGCGCGGCCGGCACCACCGTCCTGGACCGGGCCTTCGCGGCCATGTTGGGTGGCAAGGTCTCCACGAGACCGAAGCGCACCGGCAGCACCTCCGTCACGGCCACCTCCACCCACCGCCCCGGACCGCGGGGCCACAAGGGCCGGGGGCTGGGGGAGGCGCAGCTGCTGCACCCGATCCGGGAGATGCGCGGGACCAACTACCAGGTGTGCGGGCTCTTCCCCTTCCCCATGGGCGGGGGCTCCCCGTTGGAAGGGGTGCCGTTGGGGCGGAACCTGCTCTCGGGGGAGCCGGTGTGCTGTGACCCGATCTCCTGGTTCCTGAAGCTGCGGGTGATCTCCAACCCCAGCGCGTTCGTGATGGCCAACCCGGGGCTGGGCAAGTCCTCCCTGCTGCGCCGGATGGCGATCGGTTTGGCCGCCTTCGGGGTGTGGCCGCTGATCCTCGGCGACATCAAGGGCGAACACGTGACCATGATCGAGCACCTGGGCGGGGCCGTCCTCCCGTTGGGACGCGGGGTCGGCCACATCAACCCCCTCGATGACTGCGGGGCGGTCGCAGCCGCCAAACTGCTCTCACCCGCCAGAGCCGAAGAGCTGCTGGACGAGCTGCACTCGAGGCGCCGGTCGCTGATCGCCTCGTTGATCGCGATCCTGCGCAAGAAGCCGCTGGATGAGCGGGAGGAGTCGATCCTGGACCGGTGCCTCACCGTCCTGGAGGCCCGCCACGCCGAGGGCGGCACGGTGCCGGTGATGGCGGATCTGCGCCAGGTTCTGAAGGACAAGCCGGTCGAGGTGCGCGAGGTCGCCCTGGATCGCGGCGACGACGCCCGGTACGAGGACATCACCGAGGGTCTGGAGTCCTCGCTGAACTCCTTGTGCGGCTCCGGGGCGTTCGGGCAGATGTTCGCCCGCCCCTCCACCAACCGGATCGACGCCTCCCGTCCGATGGTCTTCGACCTGTCGCGGATCTCCCAGACCGAGTCCGACCTGCGCGCGGCGACCTTGATGGCCTGCTGGTCGGCCGGCTTTGGCACCGTGACGACCTCGAACATGCTCGCTGATGACGGGGTGATTGAGCGTCAGCGGTTCCTGGTGATCCTCGATGAGCTGTGGAACACCCTGGCAGCCGGGCCCGGCATCGTGGACCAGGTCAACGCCCTGACCCGCCTGAACCGGGAATGGGGGGTGGGCCAGATCATGGCTTCCCACACCCCCTCCGACCTTCTGGCGGTCCGGGGGGAAGAGGACCGGGCGAAGGCCAAGGGCATCATGGACCGCTGCGGCATCAAGGTCCTCGGCGGCCTCGCCAAATCCGAGATGCCGCTGCTGACCGAGTCCGTGCCGCTGTCCATGCGTGAGCAGGAGCAGCTGGCGATCTGGCAGGACCCGCCGGCCTGGAACCGCCGCGGGGATGAGGCGAAGGAGTGCACCAACGACGACGTGTACGCCCCCACCGACCAGGCATTCACCGACGTCGAGCTCAACGAGTGGCTAGCTGATGAGGAGAACGCCGCCTGGTACTTCGACGACCGCACCACCACCCCGCCTCCGGGCCAGGGGAAGTTCTTCATCAAGGTCGGCTCAAGGGCCGGCATCCCGTTCTCGATGGAGTTCACCCCCACCGAACGCCGCAGTCAGGTCCACGACACCGAGAAGAAGTGGCACGAGGCCAAGTCCCGCGCCGCCCAGGAGAGGGGCGAACGATGAGCTCCCTGGACCGCAAGTACAAGACCGGCGGCGGGGAAGTCGCCCTGCTACTGACCCTGCTCCTCATTCTGGTCGGCGTCCCTGCCATCCTCTACGGGCTCGCCAGCGCCGGCCATGCCCTGACCCCGCGCACCGACCCGCTGCCCACCGGATACTGGGAACGCTCCCTGGGTGTCTTCACCGGAGACCTCCCGTGGCGCACCACCGAGATCGTCCTGGCCGCCGCCCTCGGGCTGGTGGCGGCAGCACTGTTCGTGCTGTGGAGCTTCAAGCGCCACCAAAAGGCGCAGAAGGACGTCAAGCACGACCGTGCGGCCGTGCGCATGGCCGCCGTCCGCGACGTCGCGCCCTTCACCGAGAAGCAGGCGCGCGCCAAAGCGGCTCGCTTCGGCGTCGACACCCCCGGGGTGATGATCGGCAAGATGGTCCGCGGCGGCCACACCCTCTACGCCTCCTGGGAGGACACCCTGGTGCACATCTGGGGCACCCGTACCGGTAAGACCACCTCCCAGGCGGCCCCGTCCATCATCGAGGCCCCGGGCCCGGTGATCGCCACCTCCAACAAACGCGACCTCTCCGACCTCACCCGCGACATCCGCGCCGCCAACGGCGACGTCTGGGTTTTCGACCCCCAAGGTGTGGCCGGGGAGAAACCGACCTGGTGGTGGAACCCGCTGACCTACGTCACCGACAGTGAACGGGCCGCGGAGATGGCCACGAACTTCGCAACCGGCTCCCGACCCGCCGGCGCCAAGATGGGTGACGCCCACTTCGACTCCGCCGGCAAGGACCTGTTGGCCGGGTTGCTGCTGGCCGCTGCTGTGGGTGGGGAGCCTATCGAGCGGGTGCACTACTGGCTGACCCGTTCCACCAACGACACCCCCGCCAAAGTGCTCGACGCCCACGGGTGGGCCAAGGAAGCCGACTCGGTGGCCAGCACCATCCGTCAGCCCGAGAAGTACCGGGGCAGCGTCTACTCCACCGCCCTGCAGATGGCCGCCTGCCTGAAGAACGAGAAGATCGCCGCCTGGGTCAACCCCACAGGCCCCGACGACGACCGACCGCAGTTCGACCCCCAAGCCTTTGTGCGCGGCAAGCACACCCTCTACGCCCTGTCCAAGGAAGGGGCCGGCACCGCCGGGCCGCTGGTGACCGCCCTGACCGTGGCAACCGTGACCGCCGCCGAGGAGCACGCCGTCATCCAGGCTGGGGGCCGCCTGGGAACCCCGATGCTCTGCGTGCTGGATGAGGCCGCCAACGTGTGCCGATGGGCGAACCTGCCCGACCTCTACAGCCACTACGGGTCCCGCGGCATCGTGGTCTCCACGTTCCTGCAGTCCTGGTCCCAAGGTGTGGACGTGTGGGGCGAGTCCGGGATGCGCAAGTTGTTCTCCACCGCCAACGTCGTCACCTACGGCGGCAACGTCAAAGAAGAGGGCTACTTGAAGATGCTCTCGGAGCTGATCGGCAAGTACACCTACACCTCCGTCTCCTCCTCGAGGCAGAAAGACAGCGGGTCCACTTCCCGCCAGGACGCCACCGACGACATCTTGTCGGTGGCCGATCTGGCCGCCCTGCCCAAGGGCAGGGCCGTGATGCTCGGCTCCGGGGCGCGGGCCGTGCTGGTCCGCACCGTCCCGGTCAGCGCCCGCCCCTACGCCGACGCGGCCGCGGCCTCCGAAGCCGCACACAACGTACCCGTCGAAACCACCATCACAGAGGAGTCCGCGTCCGAGCTCCAGGGTGCTGGGCCGAACTCGACCGAGCCCACGGGGAATCGGTGGGCGGCCCTGGTGAAGGAGTAGGCCATGGACATCGGTACCCGCCGGACCAACAGCCACGACGACATCGACCACGAACCCCTCGAGGGGGACGAGCAGGAAGAGCGCAAGCTGGTCTACGCGAACGTGGCCGAGTTCGTCACCGAGCACCTGGCCTACCAGTACCGGCGCGACATCGACCTCGCCGGCCGCGCCACCACCTTCACCTGGTGCGCCCAATGGTGGCGCCATGAAGAAGCCGTCAGCCGCCTCACCGGCCTCTGGCGGGCCTGGGAGAACCTGCGCACCGACCCCACCACAGGGTTGGCGGTGTGGTGGCGAGACTACGCCGACCCGACCATGCGGACACTCTTCGACGAAAAAGGCCCCTTCCACGGCTGCACCCCCCGGGCACACGCCCCTAAGGGGATACCGCTTCCGCTGGATCCTCCACCAGCCGGGCTTTTCGGGTGAGCGGCCTGCTCCCGCACCCAGCCACGGTCAGGGTCAACAGAACGTCCGTCTTTACCGGAATGATCACGGCATGCATCGGCCAAACTTCCCAGTTCGACAGAGGCACCGGAATCCTGCAATTCCCTTCGGTGCGTACCTCAATACAACTGCTAAGGACCACCAGCCAGTCGGCCCCCGGCGATCGGGTCACCCTTTACCCCGCGGGGCAGTCTGATCCCCACCGAACTCTCAGTACGCCTGTACCGTCGTTTGCATCCATAAACTTAAGGAGAACGCTGTGGAGTAACCAATTCTTGATGCACTGTACGAAGCCAGTTCTCGCCAGAAGGCGTACCTCGGATACGTGCATATGACTGACTACACGAACATGGTCAATACCCGCTCTGTCACCCTCTGGCAGCCTGCCCCGTCCACACTGGCGGAAGTTCAGGCTTGGGCAGAGGCACAGGAGACTCCGCACAACCACGTGCCCTCAAGCCGCGCCGTGGTGTCGTTCATCGTCAATATGGAGTCGGTCAAGACAGTGCATGACCAAGAGTGAGCGCCAGTGCATGACTGAGTGGACAGGCGCACTCGTTCGCTCTGCCTGACGTCGTGCAGTCCCAGGGTTATGAGGCGTGTTGGTTGCGAGACAGGTCCACCTTGGTGAAGCTGTAGCCCACATTGCGCACCGTGGTGATCAGGTGCTCCTGGTCAGCACCCAGCTTGGCCCGTTGCCGCCGCACGTGCACGTCCACGGTGCGGGAGCCGTCGTAGTAGTCGCAGCCCCAGACCTCGCTCAGCAGCTGGGCGCGGGTGAAGACCTGCCCGGCCCGGCTCAGGCCTCCCGCCACGGGCCGAGCCGAGTCGGCGTTGGCGATCTGCGCCAGTGTCACACCGTCTTCACGGGCTCGGGCCACGCGCACGACGTCGTCACGGAACTCCGGGGGATACGGGGCGGGCACAGCTACCTCCTTCAAGGCCGCCCTACAGGCAAGCCAGATCAGGTCACCTATTCGTGCATCAGTCCCCATACGTGTGTCACCGGCTGTAACCATCGAGCTCATACATGCTTGAGCATTTGTCGCATATCGGGAAGGAATGACAAGGCCGTAACGATGGCCCAGCTTCACTAAGGCAGGAGCGAGGCATGTGGCTAAATGACGGTGGGTCGCTCAGGCCTACGACGTCGGATAGGCCCAGTTGTGTCTCGCCGTTGCGATGAGTGCCCTTTGTAGCTGACCTCCTGACTGTCGGGAGCAGGTTGGGCGCTTTAGAGCGGAAAATCTCTATTTCGAAAGGCTCATCGCATGTCACTCGCCGATCAGATCGCATCCGTTAATTTCGGATCCATCCTGAATGCTGGCACCGGCATCCGGCAGCTTGGGCTAAGCCGTAACGAACTTGGCCCGGCGGTAGGGGAAGCATTGGCCCTGTCACGCACGCGGGCGTTGCGAGCCGCCCGCGGACTGATAGAGACCGCGGCCGACACCGACCAAGCAGCCAATGAGATGGGCGCAGTGATCGAGTGGGCTTCTCAGCAGAACGAACAAGAGCAACTACTGGTTGCTGATGCCCTAAGTATCAGCGGTGGCGAGGTGCTCTTCGTGGACCGCGTGGCCCGGCTTCCTCGCCAGGAAGCCCGGCCCTTCATCGCACACTGGCTTGGGGCGGGCGGGGACGCCCGAGCCGTGGCAATTTGGCTGGCGACAGTAGGCAACGTGCTAAGAGGACATCGTACCGCCCGGCCCGCGGGTGGGAGGTCAGGTGGGGTGATCGACTGGGTCGAGGAGGCCGCGGAGGATGCGGTTGACGCGGCCGCTGAGGCGGTAGAGACGATCGTCGATGCCGTCACTGAAGCAGGGAAGGCACTGGCAGACGTGCTGGTGGAAGTTAGTCACTGGACCGTCCAGCAGGTCGGGGACCTGATCGAGGCCCTTGTTGAAGCGGGGCGAACAATCGGTCAGGTTCTCGTCGATGCGGTAAGCGCTGGAATGAGTGTGTTCCACAAGGTGGTGAAGGCGCTCATCGATATTGGCACCACAGTGGGCCAGGTCCTCGCCGAAGTGATCAATCAGGCGGCCGCTGTCCTGGGGGATGCGATCCAAGCGCTCCGGGAGATCGCCGTGTCCTTCGCCACGATCCTGCGCAGCGCCGCTGAGCTGGCAGGGGCGGCCCTACGAACAGTGGTTGAATCGCTGATCAGAATCGGCCGCTCAGTGATCCACATCATGGCAGACGCCTTCGAGGCCACCGCCGGGATCCTCCGCGCCACTTTGGACGCGCTGCTGGCGATTGGCCACACCGTGAGCTCACTCATCGTCGATGTCGTCACCGGCCGAATGAGTCTCATGGACGCCTTCACCCGGGCCATGCGGCAACTGGGACGCACCGCCTCCGACTTGCTGAGCGCGGCCACCGCTGCTGTGGCCGGCGCGGTCCGGAGCATCGCCCGATCCCTGGCCGTGATCGGAGAATCTGTGGTCGACCTGGTGCAGTGGGCGGCGGGCGCCGCCGTGGAGTTCGCACGGGACGTGGTGGCAGCCTTGGTCAGCGTGGGGAAATCGGTGGTGGACCTGGTGACGTCGGCGGGACAGTTCGGGCTAGCCCTGATGCGCACCGTGGTCGACGGGTTCTTCGCCCTCGGACGCACGCTCGGGCAGTTATTCAGGGAGGTGGTCGGCATCGCGGCGAACTTGCTCACCAAAGTCCTCGAAGCGACCTTCGCCCTGGGAACGACCCTCGTTGAATTCGTTGGGGAGACCCTGCGCTACACCTACAAGGTGGCAAAACTCCTGGTCGAGGCAGCGGTCCGTGCCGGGGCCGAAGTCGGCACGCTCCTCCTCGAGGCTGCCAAGGGCACCTATTACACGCTGCGTAAGATTGTCGTCGGCCTCGCCGATGTCGTCGGAGTGGGAGACATCATGCGCTGGGCGCTGGAGAACCTGGAGGGCGTGGTGGGGGACATCATGCACCAGGTCATGTCCGCCCTGCGGTTTGCCCAACGGAACCTGCGGGAGGTACTCGACTGGGCCGTCGACAAGGGGGAGGCGGCGTTCCAGGCTGTGGTGGCAGCGTGGGAGTCGGTCCACGAGGACCTCCTGGACCTGTACCGCTGGGCGAAGGACCAAGCCGCCGACCTGGTGGACGAGGTGTGGGAACAGATCGGCCGCGCCACGACCCGCCTGCAGAACTCGGTCACATACGTCCTTAACTATCTGGAAACCGACTTCCTACCGGGTGCTGGACGGTTCGTCCGTGGTCTGCTCGACGCCGGACACGAGCTCGCGGACCTGACTGGGCGTCTGTTGGCACGTTCCCTCAAGTTCGTGACCGAAGTCGTGCGCCAGATCTTGGAGCTTGGCGTGACACTCGCCGACCTCTTCGCTGCCACGATTGAGAACCCGGGGCACGCGTGGGACAACCTGATCATGGCGGTCCGGGACATCGGGTCCACCTGGGGCGACATCATGGCCGCGGCCAATTCCGCCGGCGAAGATGCTGTGCGTGAGGTAATCGCCACCGCCCGCCGTCTGAAGCAACCGCTCGGCGAGATGCTGGCGGGGGCCCTGGAGGTCGGGGGCGGATTTCTCGGCACCGTTGTGGCGCAGCTCTTCAACATGCTGGCCACGTACCGGCCGCTCACCGCGTCCGAGAAGAAGGTCGCCGCTCGCATCTTCGCAGGTTCCATCGAACTGGATCTGGTGTCCATCTCAGCTGAGAGCCTCGACAACGACATCATCTTCGGCGTTCAAGACTTCTTTAACAAGAGTCCGGAATCCCGCGCCTTTGTCACCGGAACGCTGATCAACAGGGATGCCGACGAGCCGCTGACGACTGCCACGCTGATCCACGAGCTGACACACGTCTGGCAGAACTTCGCCGTGGGGCCCATCTATCTGGTGGAGGCGATCCACGCCCAGACCACTCCGGAGGGATACAACTACGGTTACAACAACGAGAAGAATGGTGAGGGCGGCCAGGCAGAGCTGCAGGCGGCTGGGGGCAACTTCGAAGCCTTCAACCGGGAACAGCAGGGCCAGATCGTGATGCATTACCACGTCCGTCGCTACGAGGAAAATCTTCCGGACCCCGAGTGGGCCGAATGGCAACCGTACATCGACGTGGTGCAGGCGGCATGACATGCACGGGCATGCTGCCATCGGCGCGAACGAGCCGCTAGGACTCAGGATCGTCGTTCTCGTCCCGTTCGGAACCAATGGATCCGTGTCGGCGGCGGCTGAGATGGCGCGTCGCCTCGAGGACTCCCCTGGGGTTAGCGCGGCAGACGTGGTCATCCTCCCTGGCCCTGAGACGACAAGCAGCGACCCTTTCCGACTACGCGATCGGCTCTCCAATTTGGATGCTGATGTGTTCGTATTGGTGGCTCCACGTCGTTGGGGGCCCTACCGTTCGGTTCCTGCCCCAGCGATCAACGGCCGAGCGGTCGCGTTGGTTCAGGCAGATAAACCGTGTGACCTTCCAGTTCCGAGCCTTGCGGGCACGGCGGGAGCGCCATGGGTAATAGCGGCTATGGCCAAGGATATGTTTCTGGGCCCGGCGGGGCTCTGGGTCGAAACGCTGGATCGTGCGGGGCGCTACGTAATGGACCTGCGGGCAGATCGGACCCGGCGCGAGGATCTGATCACTGCGTTGAAAGCAGGCCCCTCGGTGGTGCTCTATGCCGGGCACGGGCGCACACGTGGGTGGGGCGGATACCAAGGGGTGCGCTGGGACCACATCGCTCCTGATCCAGACGGGGGGCACCGACCTGCCGGCCTGGTCATCGCGTTCGCCTGCGACACACTCAAGCGCGTTCGTAGCGGTGTTCCCTTTGGGAGTCATCTTGTCGAAGGAGGAGCAGCCCGGGCTTATCTAGGAGCGGCCCGAGTTATCCGCAGCGCGGATGCGGAAGAACTGGGAAAAGTTGTTGTGGATCTTCTCGCGGAGGGAGCCAGTCCCACGGTTGCACACCTCGTAACCGCAATCGAAAGAGGCGTGCGGGGTCAGCCGGGAGCATCACGTGCCTGGAACCAGTTCCGCTTGGTGGGCGATCCTTCGACCTCTGTCACGCAGACTGTTCCGGTGCTCGAACGGCCGAGCGGGCGGGCCCTTAGGTGATTGTTCAGCGTACGAGTGTGGGATCGAACTTGCACGCCGCCTCGGTGCTCGGATGCGCGATCGACGAGGTTGCCGGAGAGGTGGCCGGCAGGCGGTCCCGTCGAATCTGCAGGACCAAAGTCGCGGATCGAATTAAGACCGACGCCCGGGACGCGATGCACCTGGCCAGGCTGCTGCGGTTGGGCGAGATCGTGGCGGGCCCAGCTGTCGAGGCCGCTCGGGGACCTGGTGCGGGCCCGGGAGGTCGCCCGGGTGGCCCCGGAGATCCACGAGCAGTTCTTGCGCCGCATCATCAGGGACCCTGCTGCGCGGGTGGATCGGATCAGCGGGGTGAGTTGGGGTGTGCGGGCGTCCCGGCATGTCTTCGCCGCCCGCAATGACTGGGGCACAGAGCGGATGGCGGCCGGGGACATCTTCGCCCGTCTGTTGGAGCAACGCCGTATCCAGGTCACCGACCCGGACCCGTCGGATCCGGAGGGCGATCGTCGGGTGGTCAACGCCACCGAGACCACCGCTGCCCAGGAGAAGGCGTCTCTGATGCAGGAGCGCTTCGGGGAGTGGGTGTGGGAGGACCCGGCACGGGCGGCGGGGTTGGTGCATGAGTACAACCGGCGGTTCAACTCCATCGTGCTGCGCGACTACACCGTGGAGGGGGAACGCCTGACGTTCCCCGGGCTGGTGGAAGAACTTCACCCCGCGCCCCCACCAGCGCGCGGCGGTGGCGCGGATGCTCTCGGAGCCCTCTCGGTGGGGGCTCTTCCATGAGCTGGAGCGGGCAAAACGGTGGAGATGGCGATCGGGGCGATGGAGCTGCGCCGACTGGGCATGGCGCGCAAACCCGTGATCGTGGTGCCCAACCACATGCTGGACCAGTTCTGTCGGGAGTGGTTGCAGCTCTACCCCCAGGCGCAGATCCTCGCCGCCTCCTCGGAGGTGTCAACGCCGAACGAATATTGACCCCCCTATCGCCGGCGGATTCAACAGCTCGTCGCAACACCGGCTGGGTTTCAGCATGACATTTTCGCGGTGAACACGGTGGCCGGCGTCGCCCATCCGAGGACCTTCCGCGGACGGGTATTGAGCAGCTGCTCCACCCTGGCGAGGTCCCCGGCGGTGTGGACGCTCAAGTCCGTGCCCTTCGGGAAGTACTGACGCAGTAGCCCGTTCATGTTCTCGTTGGACCCCCGCATCCACGGACTGGCCGGGGCGGCGAAGTACACGCCCTCGCTGAACCAGGCAGCGACCAGGTCGTGGCGGGCCATCTCCGCACCCTGATCCCAGGTCAAGGTCCGCCGCGCCGGCTGCGGCAGGTCCTCCACCAGTACCTCCAGCGCATCGGTCAGCGCTTGCGCGGCGTGGCCGTGCGGCAGGTGCACCAGGCGGACGTAGCGGCTGGTGCGGTCCACCAGCGTCCCGATCGCCGAGCGGCCCTTCGCCCCTACGATGAGGTCGCCCTCCCAATCGCCGATCCGCACCCGCTCCTCGACCACGGCCGGACGCTGGTCGATCAGCATCCCCGGGGCGATGAAGCGGGGGGTCCGTCGATCCGGGCGCCGGCGGCGCCGGCGCATCGACCGGCCCGTGCGCAACCGGGCGGTCAGCCGCCGGTGCAGCCCGCGACGGGTGCCGTGGTAGAGCGCCTGGTAGATCGTTTCGTGGCACACGTGCCATTCCGGGCGGTCGGGGTACCCCGACCGCAGCCACACGGCGATTTGCTGCGGGGACCAGTCCAGCTCGAGCTTGGACTGCACCACCTGGCGCAGCTGCTCGTCGTGGGCCAGTACCCCGGGCCGGTGCCGTCGGGCGGCCGTGCGGGCCCGGGCATGGGCCAGCACCGGATCGTAGCCTCCGCGGTCGTGGGCGGCGGTGTTGCGCCGCAGCTCCCGAGAGACCGTCGAGGGCGCCCGCCCCAGCCGGGTGGCGATCGCCCTCATCGACAGGCCCTGGCGTCGCAGCACCGCGATCCGCTCCCGCTCCAGCAACGACAGGTAGCGTTCCGATTGCTGTGCCTCGGCTCTCCTGGCCGGAGCCAGCCCGCCGAGCTCGGCCCGCCATCGGTATCCGGTCTTGCGCCCGATCCCGACCATCTGGCACGCCTCGACCGTGCCCACCCCGGACAGGATTAGCGCCCAGTACTCGTCTTCCAGGACCAACCGCCGCTTGCGTCCTCTGATGCCCATCTCCATCCCTCCATCTACCAGGGATGTTGCGACGACCGCTAGAACCCACCGTTGAATCCGCCCGGCGCCCGAGGGTCAGTATTCAGACGGCATCGACAGGAGGATCTGGCCGGGGATAAGCTGCCGGTATTCGTCGCCCGGGCGGCGGCCAGTGACTGGGACGGGATCATCATGACCCGCACCGCGTTCGAGCGCATCGAGCTCTCCGAGGAGTCCAAGGTCGCCTACGACCTGGCCGAAATGGGACGCCAGCGGGCCGAGCTGGAGGCCACCAATCAACGGGCCGTGGCCAGCGGGGCGGACACCATGTCGATCAAGCGGATGGAAGCCCGCATCCAAGCCCGGGAAGAGAAACTCAAGGAGAAGGCCGACCGGGCGACGGATCCGGGGATCACTTTTGAGCAGACCGGCATCGACTACCTGCTGGTCGATGAGCTGCACGAGTACAAAAACTCGACACCTCCTCGAACATTCAGGACGCTGCGATCGATGGGTCCAAGCGGGCCAGCGACCTGCATTCCAAGGTGGAGTACCTGCGCCCTGTGCACGGGGATCGGGTGATGACGGGGCGACGGCCACGCCGACCACCAACTCGGTCACCGAGATGTACGTGGTGCAGCGCTATCTGGGTCCGGAGTTGTTGGAGCGGGCCGAGATCCACGACTTCGACTCGTGGGCGGCGATCTTCGGGCAGGTGGTGTCCGAGATGGAGCTCTCGGTGGCTGGCAGGGACAGCTTCAAGATGAAGGAGCGCTTCGCGAAGTTCCAGAACGTCCCGGAGCTGCTGAAGATGTTCCGCTCCTTCGCCGACGTGAAGACCGCCGAGGATCTGAAGCTGCCCGCCCGGGAGCTGGTGGAGCGGGAGGACGGGGAGCGCCTGCCGCGCATGGTCTCGGTGGAAGCCTCGGCCCAGTTGCAGGACTACATCGCAGAGATCGGCCGGCGGGCCGAGGCGATTCAGGCGCGGTTGGTGCCTCCGACCGAGGACAACATGCTCAAGGTCAGCTCCGACGGGCGCAAGGCCGCCTTGGACCTGCGTTTGGTGGATCCGGAGCTGGGATCGGTGATGGCTGAGACCAAGATCAGCGCCGCCGCGGACCTGATGGCCCGGGTGTACGAGGACCACCGCAACGACGTGTTCCTGGATCCCTCTACCGGGGAGGAGCACCCGACCCGGGGTGCGTTGCAGATCGTGTTCTGCGATCTGGGCACCCCGGCAGCGACGTGGAACGTCTACGACGAGCTGAAGCTGCAGCTGGCCGGGCGGGGAGTGCCGGTGGAGAAGATCCGGTTCATGCACGAGGCCCGCAACGATGCCGAGAAGGGGCGGCTGTTCTCCGCCACGCGCACCGGAGAAGTGACCGTCCTGATCGGCTCCACCCAGGAGATGGGGGTGGGCATCAACATCCAAGCGAGGGCGGTGCATCTGGTGGACCTGGACGCCCCGTGGCGCCCGGCCGACGTGGCCCAGCCCCACGGGCGGATCAACCGGCAGGGCAACCAGCACCCGGAGGTCGCCATCTCCCAGGTGGTGATCAAGGGGTCGTTTGACGACCTTCATGTGGCAGACGTTGAAGCGGAAGTCGAAGTTCATCGACCAGATCATGCGCGGGCGCCTGGACGTGCAAGATCGAGGACGTCGGGGACAACACCTTGTCCTTCGCCGAGGTGAAGGCGATCTCCAGCGGCAACCTGTTGATCCTGGAGAAGTCGAAGGCCGACCAGGAACTTGCCCGGTTGGAGCGGTTGAACCGGGCCTGGCACCGCAACCAGTCCTCGCTGGTGTTCCGCAAAGACGCCGCCCAAGCGCGCGGGGATGCACTGGAACAAGAGCTGGGACTGCCGCACTATCCGGTGACATTTAATCTGGATGTTCCGTATGGCGGTCACAGCCAAGGTCCGGAGGCGTGGCCGTGCAGTCGCTGGTCGGCCAATGGACGCCGGGTCCAGGGGTGGCTCGTTCCTGATGGGAAAATACGTTATCCGAATCTTCGGTGATCGCAGGTCATAGGGACTGTCTGCGCTTCAAGGGAAATCCACAAGGCTCGTCACGATATTGCACCGACTCGGGATCGTCGCCGGCGAGAAGTCTTTCGCCCGTTGCTGAGGAACGCGCCCGTCCAAGGTGCTGGCCAGGAAGACCTCGACATGGGGTCCTGCCCAGTGGATAGAGCGAACCGCGGGTTCTCGCCGTCGTGGCCCACGGGACCGTACTCAGACTCCGAACCCGATTGCCGTTTTCGCACACGGATTGCAAGCGACGCAACCACCACCCGAAAATGTCCACGTCAGTAGGCGAATGGACCCGGTGGGCGCAGGCATCATCCATGCCGCGCACGGCATGGCGCCTTACGGCGCCCAGGTCGAGTCACCCCAGGTCAGGAACCACTCGGGGGAGCATCGGAGCCGTTTCCCGGAACCTCACAATGTGCGGCAAGCGCAGATAATGTCTTTATTACTTTACATAATCATTCTTATCGGACATTAGCAGGATGAGTAGAAGTAGGTGAGAGAACTCGTCCCACCCTGCCTACTGAGGTGGCCCCCAGCGGCACACCAAACTTCCGCAACTGGTTGCTGACCAGCCGCTGGGACGGACTCCGCCTTGTCATGGCGACCGTGATCGTCATCGACCCGCGAGCCTGGCCACCCCCGAACTCGAATAATTGATACCACTTCTAAAGCGCGGTCTGGTTCCGTAGAACCTAAAAATCCGACCTGCGCTTTCCCATACCTTTGCCCAAGTTACAAATGTGGGGTTACCCCAACGGGTCGATGACGATCACGGTCGCTATGGGCAGGCAGAATGCCTCCAGAGCCGGGTCAGCGACCGGTTGTGACAGATGCTGGAACCATTGACGCCCCTGCTCTCGCGGGCCAAGAATGGACGGGACGCGGCGTCGGCGGGTTGTTGACCGTGCTGCGCCGGAGGGCCGCCTTGTTCGTGCTGCACACTTCGGTGCGGGGGACGGAAGCTGCCGTTGGCGTTGGGATGCGAGTCCGGGCACACCGCGTGGCGTTTCCTGTGGGTCGGCAGGAGTCCAAGGTGTGGGAGGAAGTACGCGCAGGAGGACAGAAACTGCACTCCTGCGCGACTGGGCCAGCTCAACTCAGTTGCACTCGTAGTTTGTGTCGTTGAACTGCTCCCGCTCCCCGGTGTAGTGGGAGGACGACGACGAGGTGCAACTACTGCCGTCGGAATAAGTCAGCGTGTTCGAACTGCGGTAACCACCCTCGTGCCCGACCCCGTCCTTGGACAGGGTCTGATAGCGAGAATTGTCTTCATAGGAGAAAGAAAGCTCTCCACCAGACGTCCTGCTCTGACCACGACTGGACTTGCCCTGTTCGATCCTGTTTCCGCTGGGCGTTTCCACCGAATTGGACACTTGGCGATAACTGTTACAACTGGTCGTGTACTCATCCCCAGAGCAATCGGATTCTCTGATGGTTTGAGCACCGTCGGTTTGGGCACCGGGCTTCTGGGTATTGTCATCCCTGGCTGCAGCGGCCGGCGCCACACCCCCCACGAGCAACGCCCCTACGCTCAGTGCGACAACAGTGACCTGGCGAATTTTTCCGCGCATGATTCCTCCGATGATGCAATGGAAGTGGATGTAATCTTTCGCGCGTATCCCCGAGGTGGACCACCCCATGAACCCGGAGGCAACACTCTCACCTCATACCGGTCGTCTGAATTCCACGCACGATGTCCACTTTGCATTCCACACGGAGACTCGGTGCCCGTAGTCCTATCACTGATATCGAACGGTGACATTTCTTGGTCACACTCCAACATTTTGCCATCGTAAAGAAAGAATGGGATTTCTTGGACGTGGGCACAGCCTTCGCTGCGTGACCAAAGCAGGCGCAGCACTCGACATGGCAGCCAGCGGCATGGGGGTCGGGAAGGGCGTGTGGAGAATAGTTGTCGGCATGGTGACCATGCCGGCGACCGGTGTCAATACATGACGTGACGCTTTCAGCGAGCGAAATCTTCCTGATGGGAAGAATTAACAAGAGCTAATTTTGCAAAAGCTCATACCTGTTAGATGTCGTCATATTGTGCGCCCTATTGACTCAATCATCACCAATATCGCACGCTTGATTCGCGGGGGCGTGGAGTGTTGCCCATGAACGGTAAATCACCTGTCGTCAATGTGAGTGTGTCCATTCACAGGTCCGTGCCAGGATAATTACTTTTGGTTATGCCATTCACTGGGGGAACCATGTCCAAATTAGTGCGGAACTTCGCAACCCTAATAATAGGAACAGGGATGGCGCTGACCACAGGGGTGGCTTCGGCTGCTCCTGATGATGAACGTGCCTCCGATGGGGCGCAGGTATCGAAGTACTCGATTTGCTCCGATAACGGCTCAGACACAAGGTGCAATAATCAGCATGTCGTGAGCAACAGAGTCTCAACTGGGAGTGGAAACGAAATATACCAAAGCCACACCAGGGGCGGCGAATCCTTCGAGAGCGGAAGCGAATACGCGCCCTCTTATTCAATAGACACTGAAACTCGCACCCATACGTTGGATAAAAAAGAGGGTCAACACTTAAACCGATATCGGGAGTCAACCAGTCTCACTGGCGATTTTGGGAGCTTCTGCTCGGATCGCGATGCGCTTTATGTCAAGGGGGATCGCAAAGTTTTTAAAACCAGCGATCAATGCTGATGTTGGCGGCTCTCCATAGGCCCTCGGAGAACATGTTGTTTAGACCTGGTCTCAAAACTTGATTTGTCGTTGCCCGCTTGCCTGAGAGTGGCGCACAGTGTCGGCACGACGACGAGAACGCAGTTGTGGATGTTCGACGACCGGCTGTGGGACCTGACGCCTTCGTCACCGGTTGGAACGACCGCCGCCACCCGTTTGTGTGGACTGAGACCAGCACCGAGATCCTCAAGAAATCCAAGCGCCCAAACTTCTCAAACACGGGCCATTACGGGAGAAACGGACGCGCACAAGGGGTTGCTCTGGCAGTAAACACTGTCAGGGCAACCCCTTGTGTGCTTGGCTTCTTTGTTATGCGTCCTTACAGTGCTCGCCGCTAGGGTTGTCCATGCACTTCTCCAGTAGAACGCGGTCCGTCTCGACCGGCTCGGTCGTCGATGAGTCCTTCCAACCGGACCCTTGGACCCATTTGATCGTCTGAGTTGACTCGTAGGTGACGTCGCTTTTATTGACGCGGTTCACTTCCTTGCGCGCGTTCTCGTTGTTCACCCGTGTGGAGTCTGCTTCACGGACGGTCGTGCTCGAGCTGCGGGAACAAGTGTCGTCCCCAGTAGTGCCCTGAGCTCCAGGGTCATAAGTCCCACCGGAGAGGGTCTCGGAACAGCGGGCTGACCGTGTTGATTCGCCAGGGTTCAGCTCGCGATCAGCGGCATTGGCTACCGGCGCGAAAGCGAAGCCGACCAGTACGAGCGAGGCGATTGCGGCAGGGCGACGGAACATGAGCACTCCAAGTATGAGATGGATCACGGGGATACGCTCACTCTAGCGTGTCGTTACCTATGTCCGTAGCTACCTTGTGGTATATGACTCGTCGGGGACTGCCCGGCCTTCCGTTGACTCTTTGACCTGCCCCACGCTTCGCTTTCCCCTTGACCTGCCTCCTTCCCTGGCTTCTGCCAAGTCTGAAAGAGTTCGACGGGTTGCGCCCCCTTCCTCTCATGTCCTGGATGGCCTCAGCCCAGCTCCCGAGCCCTCTCCGGCCCCGCTCCGCGTCCGGTGCTCTTGCGTGCCTTGGGTCCGCGTTTGGTGGAGCGCACAGCGTCGACCGGTGCTGCGCCCTGGTCCCGGTCAGCTGCCAGCCGGGCCTGTACTCCGTCGCGCCCTTCCTCGGTGTCACCGAGGGCGGCCATGAGCCTCTTGGCGAGGTTCGCCCGGCGGTCCCCGGAATCCCACAGCTCCTCGGCCTCGGCGGCAGCATTGCGGGTGTCCGTGTCGTTGTCCAGGTCTCCCCGGCCGGCCTCAGCGGCCTTGCGGGCAGCCGCGGCGTGGTCACGCTGGGCGTCCACCGCCTCACGCTTACCGGCCTCCGGCTCAACGGATCCGGTGCGCTGCTTCTGCGGGGTGCGTTCCTCGAGGTAGTCCTCCACGCCCAACCCGTGGCGCTCTTTCACCTGCGCCTCGATGCGCGCCCGCGCCGCCTTGGCCACCTCGTCGTAGTCCTCCCACTGCCGAGCCAGCCCGTAGTGGCCAGCGATATCTTCCGGCTTCGCGGTCTCCCAGAACCGGCCCTGGTCCACCGGGGCGAGCTCGGTGCGCATCACGGCGCGTTCGGCCTCGAAGCGCTCCTCCAATTCACGCCGCCGGTGCTGCTGTTCCGTGAGGCGTTGGCGGAGTTGTTCGGCACGCTGGCGGGCCATCATCTCGCCCCAGCGCCCGGCCACAGCCATCGCCGCCTGGAGGTCTCGGGAGAGCAGGTCATTCACGCCGTCGGGTTGTGTGCTCATCGCTACAGCTCCATTCCGTGCTCGCCTCGGGTGTGCTCTACGTAGGGGCGCACCGTGGCGGTGGGTCCCTGGGTTTCCCGCAGCGCCCCGCGCTCACGGGTGGGCCCGGCGTGGGAGGCCGAGCGCGCCGGCGCGGAGGTCTCCACCTCCGGCAGAGGTGCGGCCACGACGGCCAGGTGTCGCTCGAAGGCGTCGTTGAGCAGCTGGGTCTCGCGCAGCTCCTGGTTGGCCTGGTGCATCTCGTAGAACGCCTGGGTCATCCGCAGCATCTGATTCATGATCAGCGCCTGCGCCACCGGGGACGGCGCCCGGGTGGCCGCCAACAAGAAGGCCGTGGTGCCACTGGTGCGCAGCGGCGCCTGAAGCGGGGTGGTGATCTTCACCCCGGACCGGTGCGCGGACCGCGCCAGCACCCGGGCTGTGCGCCCCAGCGGACCTTGGCCGTCCTCGGTCGCATGGGACCACGCTGCGAACACCCCGGAAGCTTCCCGGGCCGCGTGCGCCCAGGACTGGTGGTCGTCCGGGGCGATGGTGACCAGCCGCCGGCGGACCTCCTTCAGCTCCCCGGCCAGCCGCCGGGCGGTCTCCTCGTCCAGGGCCGCGCCGGGGGCGTCGGGGTGGACGATGCGGCGGTGCCGCTTGGCCGCCGCCCATTCCTCCGACGCCTCCTGCGCCGAGCCAGGGGTGTCGGGCCAGCGGGTGCGCAGGGAGGGAAGGGTGAGGTCCTGGGCAAGCTTGCCGCCCCCGAACCACAGCGGCCGCATCCCCTTCGGCGGACGCTCCGCCACCGAGTACCCGGTCACCACCGAATCGGTGCCGGCAGCGAACCGCGGGTGCACGAGCAGGTTGGCCCGGCGCATCAAACGAACGAACTGCGCTTCTGATTCAGCGGCCACCGCGCACGCCCGCACGGTGCGCTCCAGCGCGAACCGGGCCGGCTCCCGGGTGCTGTCCCGCCGCACCTCGCCCTGCTGCAACCACCGTTCGGAGTGGTTGCCGAGCTGGATGAGATTGAAGTCCTTCTCGATCCCCCGGGCCACCTTCTGTGCCCGGGCGTAGTCGTTGCCATCGGCCCACTTCGTCCCGTCCTCACGAATCGTGGAGGCCATGATGTGGATGTGGTCGTTGCCCTTGGTGGAGCGCCCGTGATGCACCGCGACCCACTGGCACGGGGCCTTGGCCTGCGCGTCGGTGAAGTCCATCTCGTCCATGAACCGGGCGGCGATGTCTGACCATTCCTGGTCGGTGACCTCACGGTCCTGGTACGGGATCGACAACGAGCAGTGCCAGATGTGCTTGGCGTCAGCGTCCACCCCGAAGACGCGCCGGTTCAGGTCGATCTCGCGGGCAATCGACACCGCGGCTTCCTCATTGAGCTGCACATCGTCGTAGCAAGACATGATCACCGGGGACCCGCCCACCAGGTGCGGGTCGGTGTGCTCGTTGGCCCTCCCCGGACCCACCAGATACTTCATCAAACCGACCGGCTTGTCACCCTTGGTGATGTTCGGGATCACGGAATCAACTCCTCGATCTTGGCCAGCACTTCCTCACTGAACCGCCGAGCCTCCCGCATCGTCTCGACCGTTTCAGGAAGGACCTCTCCGGTGCTGTTGGCGTGCCGGGCGATCTGGTTCACATTGTTCGAGATCGTGGCCATCAGCCGGCGCATCGCCAGCAACTCGACCAATTGATTCCGCCGCAACTGCACCGCCACCGGATCCGCCGAGCCGAACACCGCCTCGACCATCAGCGCCGAGGGCGAGAGCCCGGTCTGCTGCTCCAGCACCATCAACTGAGCACGCTCCGCCTCCGACATGGACACCCGGACGTACTGGGTCTTGCCCTCGATCCGCTTCCGCCGCGACTTCCACACTCGACGCGGATTCTCCTGCTCCACCACAGCACCTCCTCTCCTTGCCGGCCCAGCGCAGCGCCCCCACTGAGTGGGCCTCACACGACCAGTGTGCCACCGCAAAGCCCGACGGGCTAGCGGTGGACCGGTTTTATGGCACATAAAACATAGCTTTGCTCCGCTGGGGCACCACGGGTGCGAAGCGCCAGCTAAGCACGTGGTAGTTCTGGAACGGATCGTGTGCGTCCGTTAACCTAGGGGCATGGTGAAGCTCACTGACCCCCAGCAAGCAGAGGAAGCCGCCCAGCGGCTGCTCAACGACCGGATGGACTATGTCCGCCGGGCGATTGCTACTCGCGGTGCTCTCGACGAGGCCCGTGAGGCCCTCAAGGAGGCCGAGAAGAACGACGCCCAGGCGTTCCAGGCCGCCGTCAACAACGGCGGCTGGACCGAGGACGAGCTGCGCAAGATCGGACTCTCCGCACCCGAAAAGGTGCAGAGGGTGCAGCGCCGGCGGAAGGCCACCCAGTCGACCCCGGACGCGCAGGCCTCGTCCGCGCAGAACGGTGGCGGTACCGAGCCGCAGCAGTGACGTCCAGTCGCTGGGTTCTCGCCACGTGCTACGGGGCGCTCCTGATTCTTTCCATCGTCCTGGTGGCCCGGGGCAGTAGCGTCCCCTAGCGTGGTGTACGCCGGGCCCTGGGGGCGTGGCGTTCCGAACGTGAGGCGGCCACCGC
>NZ_JBHZTC010000025.1:0-48421 GCF_042879195.1 Kocuria nitroreducens | reverse complement strand
CATCCTGTGACGAGGAGCCCGTTCCTCATCTCAGCGACGCACCCGCGCCAAGAACCTCATGCCCCACAACAGCTAGGGGCCGACCGCGGCCCGTCCCGTGAGCGCCCCGCGCAGCCGGTCGTCCGCGATCTGCTCGAGCAGCCAGGGGCTGAGCAGGAACGGCGCGGCCTCCGCCGCGGCGAACAGCTCCTCCGGGGCGATCCAGGCGACCTCCGCGACCTCCTCTGCCAGCGGGCGCGGCTTCCCGGTGGCCCGCGCCACGTAGACGGGGCAGAACTCGTTCTCCACGATCCCGGAGGCGTCCACGGCCCGATAGCGGAAGTCGGGCAGCACCTCCGTCATCGCCGTCACCTCGAAGCCCAGCTCCTGGCCGGCCCTGCGCGCGAGGGCCTCGACGAACCCCTCGCCGGGGCCGGGGTGGCCGCAGAAGCTGTTGGTCCACACCCCGGGCCAGGTCTTCTTCGCGAGCGCCCGTCGGGTCAGCAGCAGCCGCCCGTCGTCGTCGAGGACGTAGCACGAGACCGCGAGGTGAAGAGGGGTGTCCGTGGTGTGCACCCCGGCCTTGGGCGCGGTCCCGACGGGACGGTGCGCGTCGTCCAGGAGGACGACTTCTTCGACTGACATGGGCCTCGTTCCGGTCGGCGGGCGGGTGACGGTGCGCGCCCATTCTCGCAGGATCGGCGGGCCGGTGGTACGCGGGCCCACCGAGTGGACAACGGGGCACGGTCGGAGCACGATCGGGAACCATGCGACGACGTCGGCCAGCCCCCGCCCCCCTGCCGCTGCGGGACGGGGTGGACCCGGTCCGGGTGCGGCTGCCGGCCGCGGAGCCCGGAGCGCCCGGAACCGTCCGCGGCTACCTGCTGCGCAGGTTCCCCGCGTCCGCGGCCGAGCTCGACGACCTCTTCGCGGCCGGCGGGATCGTCGACGACGACGGGCAGCCCCTCGCCCACGACGCCCCCTTCCGCCCCGGTGGCTCGGTCTGGTACCACCGCGCCCTGCCCCAGGAACCGGAGCTGCCCGGGGACCTGCCGGTGCTGTTCGAGGACGAGTGGCTGCTGGCGGTCGACAAGCCGCACGGGCTGCCCACCACGCCGCGCGGCGGGTTCGTGGCGCAGAGCGCGCTCGTGAAGCTGCGCCGCTCCCGCCGCGAGGACCGGCTCTCGCCGCTGCACCGGCTCGACCGCGGCACCGCCGGGGTCCTGCTGCTCTCGCGGGACCCCGCCACCCGGGGCCGGTTCCAGACCCTTTTCCAGGAGCGGGCGGTGGCCAAGGAGTACGAGGCCGTGGCCGGGCACCGGCCGGGGCTGCGCCTCCCGCGCCTCGTCGAGTCCCGCATCGTCAAGGACGGCACGTCCCTCCAGGCGCGGGAGGTGCCGGGTCCCGTCAACGCCCGCACCGCGGTCGAGGGAGCCGGCCCGCCGTTCGCGGACCCGGAGGGGACGTGGGCCCGCTATGCCGTCCGGCCCGAGACCGGGCGCACCCACCAGATCCGGGTGCACCTGGCCGGACTGGGCATCCCCGTGCGCCACGACCCCCTGTACCCGGAGGTGCGCCCGGCCGGCGCCGAGGACCCCGGCCGGCCGCTGCAGCTGCTGGCCCGCAGGATCGCCCTCGTCCACCCGGTGACCGGCGAGCCGCTCGTGCTCGAGAGCCGCCGTGCCCTGATGCCCGGGGACGCCGCGTGAACGCGCCGCACTCTCCCCGGGCGACGGTCCGCGTCCCGGCGCCGGACGTGGCCCGGGGGCTGATGCTCTGGGTCATCGCGGTCGCCAACGTCACCGTGTGGATCTGGGCGGCCGGACCCACCGACGGCCCCCGGGACCGGACGCTGGGGACCGGTGCGGACACGGCGGGATGGACGGCCGATGACGTCGTCAACATGGCCATGTCGATGCTCGTGGACGGTCGCGGCTTCCCCCTGTTCTCGTTCCTGGTCGGCTACGGTGCGGGCCAGATCGCCGCGCGGGAGGCCGCCCGGAGGACTCCTCTGCCCCTCGCGCAGCAGCTGCTGCTGCGCCGCTACGGCTGGCTGCTGCTCGTGGGGGCGCTGCACGCGTGCCTGCTCTTCCCCGGGGACATCATCACGGCCTACGCGTTCGGGGGACTTTTCCTGGCCCTGCTGATCACCGCGTCCACACGCGTCCTCGTCGTCCTCACGGGCCTGGGTGCGGCCCTGATGGTTCTCTACGGCGCGGCCGGCTGGGCCGCCCGGAACCCCGGCACCGTGCGCTTCCCGAGCCTCGTGGCGGAGTCCCCGCAGGAATCGCTGACCCTGGGCGTGGCCGAGGGGATCGCGGTGGTCACCCTCGCCCCGATCCAGCTGCTGGGACTGCTGCCCATGATGCTGCTCGGGCTGGCCCTGAGCCGGTACCGCGTGCTCGAGGACCCCGGGCCCCGCCGCGGCCGGCTGCTGGGCACCGCTGTGGTCTGCATCGCGCTGGGGCTGGCCACGGGCACCGGCACCGGGCTCCTGACCACGGACCGGCTCGAGCCCTCCCCGACCGGCGGGTCCGTGATCACCGGCATGGACGCGGTGACCGGGGCCGCGCAGGGGATCGGCTACGCGCTCGTGGTGGCACTGGTCTGCGACCGGGTGCTGCGCCGCACCCCAGGCCCTCGGACCGAGGCAGGCACCCTCCGGGCGCGGGAGCATCCCGCGCTGTGGTCGTTGCAGGCGCTCGGCCGCCGGTCGATGAGCGGCTATCTCGCGCAGTCCGTGCTGTTCACCGTGCTGCTGCCCCCGTTCGCGCTGGGCCTCGGCCGCTCCCTGACGCCCACCGCCGCGCTGCTGCTCGGTTCCGCCGTGTGGCTGGCCACGCTGCTCGGCGCGGCCATGCTGGAGCGGCGCGGCCTGCCCGGACCGGCCGAGGCCCTGCACCGGCGGCTCTACCTCGGTCCCGCACGGGACCGCAGCGGACCGCCGCCCCCGGCGAGCGCCTAGGCTCGGAGCCAGCACTTCTCCCCGCCAGCACAGGAGCCCCCATGTCCCCGACGACCGATGCCAACGCCGCGCACCGCGCTGCGGCCGCCGAGCCCACCGGACGCCCTGCGCGCACCGAGCACACCGGTCCCGCAAGCCCCGCCGCCACGGCCGCGGAGCGCGCCGACAAGGCCGCCCACTCGGTCCGGGAGCTGTTCGGCGGGCGGGCGCTGGGGGTGCCCGGGACACTGCTCGGCGCCCCGGCGCACCCGCGTCCCACGTCCCCGAAGGCCCCGTGGCACTACTGGTGGCAGGCGCACCTGCTCGACGCGCTGGTGGACGCCGGGCTCCGGCACCGGGACGATCCCGCGCGGGCCGGGCAGTACCGCCGCGATGGACACCGCCTGCTGCGGGGCATCACCCTGCGCAGCGGCGGCCGGGTGACCCACAACTCCTACTACGACGACATGGCGTGGCTGCTGCTGGCCGTGGGCCGCCTCGCCGCACTGGACCGTGCCCTGACCGGCCGCCCGGACCTTGCGTGCCTCGACGCGGGCAGCGCCCTGCTGGCACGGCTCGAGCGGGGCCACACCGGGGACCTCGGCGGCGGCGTCTTCTGGAACACCCGCCACGACGTCAAGAACACGGCGTCCTCCGCGCCCACGGCCCTCGGTTTCGCGCGCACGCACCGCCGGGAGCAGGCCGGCGCGGTGCTCGACTGGCTGCGGGCCACCCTCTGGAACCCGGAGCGGAAGGTCTTCCACGACGGTCTGCGCCTGGTCGCCGCCGGATCCGGCACCGAGGTCGCGCGCCGGGACGAGAGGCTGTTCAGCTACAACTCCGGGCCCGTGCTCGGCGTGCTCCTCGAGCTTGCGGACGCCCCGGACCGGGGCGAGCAGGAGCGGGCGGACCTGCTGCGCACGGCCGCCGACGTGGTGGCCGGCGCCGCGGAGGGGTACGGCCGCGAGCTGGACGGACGCCGTGTCCTGCGCACCCACGGCGGCGGGGACGGCGGCCTGTTCAGCGGGATCCTGGCCCGGTACCTCGCCGATGCCGCCCTGCACCCGGCCCTGCCCGCCGCGGCGCGACGCACCGCGGCCGCGCTCGTGACGGGCACCGCCGACGCCCTGTGGGCGGGCCGGCGGGAGTTCGACCCGGCGGTGGACTTCAGCGCGCCCGGCAGCACGGCCCTGACGACCGCCGGCGAGACGGTGGCGATCTTCTCCCCGGACCCGGCGCGGCACGCCAACGAGTCGCAGCGCCCCGGCGTGCCGGTCGAGCTGTCCACCCAGGTGCAGGCCTGGACGGTCCTGGAGGCGGCCGCCCGCCTGGCCCGCCACTGAGCGGGTCCGGGGTCCCCGGCTCCGCTGAGCGCTGAACCGGCCGCCCGGGGCGGTGGCGGCCGTGGCCCCGCCCGGGGTCTTGGGATAGAACAGCAGTATGAACTTCCTCCGCACCCCCGATCCGAACCCCGGTTGGCTCAACGAGGACGATCTGCAGGAGGCACGCCGCCGCCTGCCGATGGTCTACGTGCAGGCCCTGCCGGTCCGGCTCGACCCGCTGGGCTACCTCTCCGAGATCGGGCTGCTGCTGCAGGCGACCCCCGAGGGAGAGATGATGTACACGTTCGTGTCCGGGCGGGTCCTGTACCGGGAGACCATCCGGGCGGCGCTGCTGCGCCACCTGGAGAAGGACCTGGGCGCCATGGCGTTCCCGCAGCTGCCGGTGTCCACGACGCCCTTCGCCGTGGCCGAGTTCTTCCCCTCGCCGTCCGAGACCGGGCTGACCGACGACCGCCAGCACGCCGTGGCGCTGAGCTACATCGTGCCGGTGCGCGGGGAGTGCAGCCCGCGCCAGGACGCCCTGCAGCTGTCCTGGATGAGCCCCGAGGAGGCGCTCAGCCCCGAGGTGCAGGCGGAGTTCGCGGGCGGCCGCGGAGACCTGGTGCGCCAGGCAGTGGCCCACGCCGGCTGGGGCCGCTGAGCGGCGCCACCGGCGCACCGGACCCGTCCGGCCCCGCGGCGCGCGGTGACGCGGCGTCCGGCGGGTGCACGCGGGCATCCGCCCCCGGGAGGTGGCGCACAATGGACGGGTGCCCGCACCAGACGAGACCCTGCGTCCCTCCGCCGCCCGCTCCGACTTCGGCTTCGAGGTGGAGCACCGACTCGCCGAGACCGCCACGATCCCCGGCGGGCGCGTCGAGGCCAACGGCGGCCCGTTCCTGGGCCGCACCGGGACCATCACCACCCCGCACGGGACGATCCGGACCCCCGCCTTCGTGCCCGTCGGCACCGCCGCCACCGTCAAGGCCGTGCTGCCCGAGTCCATGGCGGAGCTCGGCGCGCAGGCCCTGCTCGCCAACGCCTACCACCTCTACCTCCAGCCCGGTGCGGACGTCCTGGACGCCGCGGGCGGGCTCGGCACGTTCATGAACTGGCCGGGTCCCACGTTCACGGACTCCGGGGGCTTCCAGGTCATGTCCCTGGGCTCGGGGTTCCGGAAGGTCATCGACATGTCCACGGTCGCGGCCTCGGCGGCGGGGGACGACGACGTCGCGACCGGCAAGGAGCGCATGGCGCGGGTCGACGACGACGGGGTCACGTTCACGTCCCACATCAACGGGGACGTCCACCGTTTCACCCCGGAGATCTCGATGCAGGTGCAGCACCGGCTGGGCGCGGACATCATGTTCGCGTTCGACGAGCTGACCACGCTGCACAACTCCCGCGGCTACCAGGAGACGTCCCTCGAGCGGACCGGCCGGTGGGCGCGGCGGTGCGTCGCCGAGCACGCCCGGCTGACCGAGGAGCGCGCCGACCGGCCGTACCAGGCCCTGTTCGGCGTGATCCAGGGCGCCCAGTACGAGGACCTGCGCCGCACGGCGTGCCGGGACCTGGGCGCGATGGACTTCGACGGGTACGGGATCGGCGGGGCCCTCGAGAAGGAGAACCTCGGCACGATCGTGCGCTGGTGCAACGAGGAGCTGCCCGAGGACCGGCCCCGGCACCTGCTGGGGATCTCGGAGCCGGACGACATCTTCCCGGCCCTCGAGAACGGTGCGGACACCTTCGACTGCGTCTCCCCCACCCGGGTGGCCCGCGGCGGCGCCGTCTACGCCCCGGACGGCCGCTTCACCGTCAGCAACGCCCGCTTCCGCACGGACTTCACCCCGATCGACGACGGCTGCGACTGCTACACGTGCGCCCACTACACCCGGGCGTACCTGCACCACCTGTTCAAGGCCAAGGAGCGCTTGTCCGCGACGCTCACGTCGATCCACAACGAGCGGTTCGTCGTGCGCCTGGTGGACGGCGCCCGCGAGGCCATGGCGGACGGGACCTACTTCGAGTACCGGGACGAGGTCCTGGGCCGCTACTACGCGTGCCGGTCCTGAGCCGTCCCGTGCGTCCCGGGGTGCTCGTGGATCACAAGCACCGGGCACTTGGCGTGGGAGACGCACGCGGCACTGACCGAGCCCAGCAGCATCCCGCGGAACCCGCCGTGGCCCCGGCGCCCGACGACGAGCATCGTGGCGTCCTCGCTCTCGTGCACCAGGACCTTCGACGGGTGGCCGAACACCACGGTGGTGCTGAGCCCGGCCGGCACGTCGTCGCCGAACGCCGCCCGGACCGCCTCGTCCACCCGCTTGCGGGTGATCTCGTCGAAGTTGTCGCTGCCCAGCGGGACGTACCCGGCGTACTCGGGCGGGTAGTCCCAGGCCGCGACCGCCCGGATGTCCGCGCCGAGAGTCGGCGCCATCCGCGCCGCCAAGCGCAGCGCCTCCACGGACTGCGGGGAGCCGTCGACCCCGACGACGATCGCTGCTGCGGTTCCGTTGCTCATGCCAGGTCCTTCGCTCTCGTGATCACGCCGACGTGATCAGTATCACAGAACAGGAGGTGCCACGCGCACGGTGGCGACAGGATGTCCTGACGGCCCGGGCGACCCGCTCCTCCGGCCGGCACGGACCGGGGTCTCAGCCGGCGGGCCCGGCGCCCTGCGCCTGCCCGGAGTCCTCCGCCGGCCCGATGCCGGCCGCCCCCTCGGGGAGGACGAGCACCGGGCACGGGGCGTGGGCGACGCACGCGGAGCTCGTGGACCCCATCAGCAGCCCCTTGAAGCCGCCGTGGCCCCGGCGCCCCACGACGAGCATCTCGGCCCCCTCGCCGTGGTGGATCAGAACCTTGGACGGGTGACCGAACTCCACCACGGTGCTGAGCCCGGCCGGCAGGTCCTCACCGAACGCCTCCCGGACCGCCCGGTCCACCCGCTTCCGGGCCAGTTCGTCGAAGTGGTCGTCCTTGAAGTGCACGAAGTTGACGTACTCGGGCGGGTTCTCCCACGCCCCCACCACCTTGACGGTCGCCCCGTACGCGGGCGCGAGGCGTGCGCCCCAGCGCAGCGCCTCCACGGACTGGGGGGACCCGTCCACCCCGACGACGACGACTGCTTCCGCTGGATTCTCCATGGCCGGTCCTCCACTGTGCTGACGACGGTGCTGTGCGGCCAGTATTCCAGAGCCCGGGGCGCCGCGCTCAGAGATGCGAGAGGATGACCGAGCTCCTCGTGTGGTTGACGCCCTTCCACTCCCTGATCCGGACCATGACGTCCTCGAGGTGGGTGGTGTTCTCCGCACGGATGAGGAAGATCCCGTCCGCCTCGCCGGTGACCGTGTACGCAGCGGTCACCTCGGGGATGCCGGCGACCATCGTGCGCATCATCGACGGCGACAGGCCGCCGTCGCAGTGCAGCTCCACGAAGGCCTGGATGTTCCACCCCAGGACCGACTCGTCGATCTCCGCGGTGAAGCGCTTGATGGCACCCGTCTGCTGCAGGACGTCCACCCGCCGCTTGACCGCAGGGGCCGACAGACCCACCTTGCTCCCGACCGCGGCGTAGCTGCGGCGGCTGTCCTGCATCAATGACGCAATGATTTGTCGGTCGATCTCGTCCAAACGCAACGTTTCGCCCCTTTGAAGACGGAGATACGGCTAGATTGATCACTATCCGCCCGATAGACTTTAGATGTCAACCGAGGCGCCGCTCTCCTGCGGACCACCAGCTCTTCCTGCCTCGGCCCCACGAACCCTCCCGCACCGCCCACAGAAAGCTTGATGCCCCCATGGCTCTCCTCCTCGTCTTCGGTCTCCCCGCCCTGCTCTTCACCGCCATCGGCCGGGCCGCCGCCCCCTCCCGCGGCTCCTCCGCGGGCAACGTCCTGCGCAACGCCGGCCAGGACCTGGCACGCGGCCTGCGCGTCTGCGCCATGACCGCCCCTCAGCACCTGGCCGGCGGCTCCCGCACCGGCCGTTGAGCCGGTCCCACCGCTGACGCCGCCCCGGCACCACCGGCGGCACGGCCTCCTCCCAGCGAAAGTCAGGGCTGCGAAGAGGCCGGGCCGTTTCGTTTCAACACTTCGTTGCCACGGCAAGATCGCTCTTTCGTCGACAAGCGTGTCTGTTGCCAAGCGGCTGTCCACAGGGTGTAGTTAGCGAATGGAGATTCTTCAAGCGTTACCCATGACCACGGTGGCCGAGGACGTCGAGTGGCTGGCTGCCATCGACGAAGCCATCAACTCGGCGTTCGCTCCCATCACCGAGGTCTTCTCGACCATCGTCTTCGTCCCGATCACCATCGCGGGCGTCAGCTTCCCGTTCGTCGTAGCCTGGCTCATCGCGGCCGGCGTGATCTTCACCCTCTACCTCGGCTTCATCCAGTTCCGCGGTCTCAAGGTGTCCTGGGACGTGGTGCGGGGCAAGTTCTCGTCCAAGGACGACCCCGGTGAGGTCCCCCACTTCCAGGCGCTGACCTCTGCGCTGTCCGGAACCGTGGGGCTGGGCAACATCGCCGGTGTGGGCGCGGCGATGGCGCTCGGCGGGCCCGGCGCGACCTTCTGGATGATCTGCGCCGGCCTGCTCGGCATGGCCACGAAGTTCGCGGAGTGCACCCTGGGCGTGAAGTACCGCGAGGTCCACGAGGACGGCACCGTCAGCGGTGGTCCGTTCAGGTACCTGCTCGTCGCGTACGGCAGGTTCGGCAGCGTCGTCGCCAAGATCTTCACCGGCATCTTCGCCGTCGCGATCCTCCTCTTCGGCGCGGCCGGCGGCAACATGTTCCAGGCCAACCAGACGTTCGCGCAGGCCCGCAACGTGACGGGCGGCCCCGACGGCTTCCTCGGCAGCGCCGGGGCGGCCCTCATCTTCGGGCTGATCCTCGCGGGCTTCGTGGGACTGGTCATCATCGGCGGCATCAAGTCCATCGGCGCCACCACCAGCCGGCTCGTGCCGGCCATGGCCGCCGTCTACGTCACCGCGTGCCTGATCGTCATCCTCGTCAACATCGGTCAGGTCCCGGCCGCTATCGCTGCGATCATCGACGGCGCCTTCTCACCGGAGGGCATGGCCGGTGGCGTCCTGGGCGTCATGATCGTGGGCTTCCAGCGCGCGGCCTTCTCCAACGAGGCTGGTCTCGGCTCCGCCCCGATCGCCCACTCGGCGGTCAAGACCCGCCGCCCCGTGAGCGAGGGGTTCGTGGCGATGTTCGAGCCCTTCGTGGACACCGTGGTGATCTGCACCATGACGGCCCTGGCCATCGTCATCGCCAGCGCCCCCAGCCTGCAGGCCGGCATGGACCAGGTGCAGGCCGGTGGAGGCGCTCCCGACGGCGTCATCCTCACCTCGGACGCGTTCGCCACGGTCATTCCCTGGTTCCCGATCATCCTGGCCATCGCGGTGATCCTGTTCGCCTTCTCGACCCTGATCACCTGGTTCTACTACGGGCTCAAGGCGTGGGAGTTCCTGTTCGGGCGCAGCCGCACCAGCGACAACATCTTCCGCTTCATCTACCTGTTCTTCACCGTGGCCGGCTCCGTCCTGACCTTCAGCGAGGTCATCGCCTTCGCCGACGCGGCGCTGTTCGTCTGCGGCTTCGTCAACCTGCTGGGCGTCTACCTGCTCCTGCCCGTCATCAAGAAGGAGATGAAGGAGTACCTCGCCGACCGCAAGAGCGGCAAGCTCCACCTCCTCGGCAAGGAGCCGACGGACGGATCCACCGCGGTCCGCGACAAGGCCTAGCCGGACGGTCGTGGCCAGGCGGCCACACCGAGCGGCTCCCGCCCGGTCCTCGTCCCGAGGGCCGGGCGTCGCCGTGCCCAGGACCCGCGGAGCGGATGCGCCTACTCGGCGGTCCCGACGCCGTCGGCATCGGGCGCGCGCTGGGACTCGCGCCGGGACCGCCGCCAGGCGAGCACGCCCACGACCACCACGACCGCCCAGGAGGCGGCGACCACCGCCAGGGCCTGCCACGACGGCCGGGACGTGAACGCCCCGACGGCGGCGAAGCTCACCTGACCCGGCATCCCGCCCAGCAGGGTGGCGCCGAGGTAGTCGCGCTGCGGGATGCGCACGAGCCCCGCGCCGTAGCTGAGGGTCCAGTTGGGCACGACGGGACGGAGCACGAGCACCGTGAGGAAGCCCTTGCCGACGAGCTTGCGCTCCACCACCTCGAGACGGCTGCCCACGAGCCGGTACAGGGCGTCGCGGCCGAGGTACCGGGCCAGCCAGTACCCCAGCCAGGCTCCGAGCGTGGTGGCGACGACCCCGACCACGCTGCCCTGCGCCATGCCGAAGAGGAATCCCCCCGACACGGCCATGATCGTCACCGGGACCGGCGTGGCCGCCACGAGGACGAACACCGCCGCGAAGACGAGGGGGCCCCACGCGCCGAAGCCCTCGACGAAGGCACGGACCTGCTCCACGGTGGGCAGCTCGTGGCCGATGAGGTACCAGACGGCCACGGCCAGCAGCAGCAGGAGCGCACCGCCCTTGAGCGCGGTGACCCAGGCCGGCCGCGTGCCGGGCTCACGGGACCCCGGGTCCCGCGCAGGTTCGGTGCTCACGTGCGCCACTGTACCGACCGCCGCCGCGGGGGCCGAGCGGGACCGGGGGACAATGGGAGGCATGGACGTCACCGATCTGGACCCCGCGGAGGTCTTCTCCGTCTCCCACGCCTTCCCGCATCCCCCGGCCGCGGTCTTCGCCGCCTTCACCGAACCGGACCGGCTCGCCGCCTGGTTCGGCCCGCCGGGCTGGAGCGTGTCCCGGGAGTCGGTGCTGCTCGAGGTCAGGCCCGGGGGCCGGCAGCGCTTCCGCATGCTCCATGACGCCGACCCCGCCCAGGTCGCCCCGGTGCACGGCACCTATCTGCGCGTCGAGCGGGACGCCCTGCTCGAGGGCCGCGAGGCGCTGCCCGGACCGGACGGCGAGCCCACCTCGAGTCACGTGCTGACGCGCACCGAGTTCGTCGCCGCCGGGGAGGGCGGCACCCTGCTGGTGCTCACGCAGGGGCCGCTGCCCGCCGCGGTGCATCCGGGAGCGGCCGCGGCGTGGCGCGGCTCTTTCACGAGGCTCGAGGCCCTGCTGGCCGAGGACTGAGCCGGGCTGCCGGTCCCCCGCCGGGCTCGGATAGTCTGCCCGCATGACCCAGGACGCCGGCATCCGCACCACCGCACTGGCCCGGCGGCTGACCGCCCCCAACCCGGGCCCCATGACCCTGGACGGCACCAACTCGTGGCTGATCGGGGCGCCGGGGCAGCAGGACGTCGTCGTGGTGGACCCGGGCCCGGCCGACCGCGGCCACCTGGCCGCCCTGGCCGCCGCGGGGCGGACCGTGCTGACGCTGATCACGCACCGCCACGCCGACCACACCGAGGCCGTCGACGACTTCCACGCGCTCACCGGCGCGCCCGTGCGCGCCTTCCTGGCGGAGTTCTGCCGCGACGCCGACCCGCTGGTCGACCGCGAGACGATCGAGGCCGCCGGGTGCCGGATCCGGGTGCTGCACACGCCCGGGCACACCTCCGACTCCGTGAGCTTCCACCTGCCCGACGACGCCCCGGCCGCGGACGGGGGCGCCGCGGTGCGCGCCGCGGGCTCGGTGCTCACGGGGGACACGGTCCTGGGGCGGGGGACCACGATGCTCGACCACCCGGACGGGAGCCTGGGCGACTACCTGCGCTCGCTGCAGCGACTGGCGGTGCTGGGCGAGGCCCTGGTGCTGCCGGCGCACGCGGACGTGCGGGAGGACGTGGAGGCGGTGTGCGAGGAACTCCTCGAGCACCGGATGCAGCGCCTCGCCGAGGTCCGGGAGGCCCTGCGGGTCCTAGGCCGTGCCGCGACGCTCGAGGCCATCACGGCGCGGATCTACGTCGACGTCCCGGCCCACGTGCTGCCCGCCGCCCGGAGCTCGGTGGGCGCGCAGCTGGCCTATCTCGGCTTCTGAGCCGCGCGGCGGCTCCGTCGCTCACGGTGCCGGCGGTCGGCCGCGAGACCGCTCTGGTCACGCGCACGACCAGGGCGATCACCACCCCGGTGGCCGTGCGGAGGTCCATGCGCCCGTCGTCGGGCCGCGCCCCGCACCCGGCGGCCGTCCGCCCGTCCCCGTCAGCGCAGGGGTGCGAGGGACTCCTCCGCGACGGCGGTCTCGCGGTAGGTCGGCTCCCTGCGCTTGAGCCACCCGATCACGGCGTAGGTCACCGGCATGACCAGCACCTCGACCAGGACCTTGTACACGTAGCCCACCAGCACGTAGTTGAGGAAGTCGCCCGTCGTGGTGATGCCGATGACCGGGGCCGCCACGGTGCAGAAGATCACGGTGTCCACCAGCTCGCCCACCAAAGTCGAGCCGATGAGCCGTGCCCACAGGTGCCGCTCCCGCGTGCGAGCCTTGATCCGGACCATCACGAACGCGTTGAGCAGCTGCCCCGCGAGATAGCCCAGCAGGGAGCCGGCCACGATGAGCGGGACGGGGCCGAGGACGGACTCGAAGGCCGCCTGGCCCTCGTAGAACTCCGCGGGCGGCAGGGCGATGACGAGCCAGAACACGACAGAGGAGAACAGTCCCGCGCCGAAGGACGTGACGATGGCCCGGCGTGCGGCCCGGAAGCCGTAGACCTCCGCCACGACGTCGCCCAGGACATAGGCGAGGGGGAAGAGGAAGAAGCCTCCGTCGGTGATGACGGGACCGAACGCGACTCCCTTGGTCGCGGCGACGTTGGAGAGCACCAGGATCACGCAGTACGCCGCCACGACGAGGTCGAAGTAGGTGCGGGGACGGCGGGCGAACCCGGTGGGGGCAGGGCCGGCGGAAGAGGACACGGTCGGTCACCAATCTGTATTGACGCGGCGCCGGCCCGCTCGGGGCGGGCGCCGTGGTTCGATCTGTGAGGTGTGCTGGGCGGCCGCGGAGGCGCCCGCCTGCCACCCGGGAACCCCTGTCCCGCCGCCGCGCGTCCCGTGCGGGGAGCGCGTGCCGGCCGGAGACCGTCCGACAGTCTAGCCCCGTCGGTTGGCCCCGGCACCGCGCGAGGGCGCAGAATGGCTCCCATGACCGACACCAGCACCGTTCCCACGCCCACCGCCGCGGGCCCCGACGACCAGCCGTCCGTCGCCCTGACGATCGCCGGCTCCGAGGCCACCGGTGGCGCCGGCGCGCAGGCGGACCTCAAGACCTTCCAGGAGCTCGGGGTCTTCGGTTCCCTCGCGCTGACCTGCATCGTGTCCTTCGACCCGTCCGCGGACTGGGGCCACCGCCTGTTCCCCGTGCCGCAGGACGTCCTGCGGCAGCAGCTCGAGGCGATCACGGCCGCCCACGCGCTCGACGCCGTGAAGATCGGCATGCTGGGCAGCCCCGAGACCATCGCCACCACGGCCGAGGTGCTCACCGCGCTGGCGCCGCGCCACCTCGTCCTCGACCCGGTCCTCATCTGCAAGGGCCAGGAGCCCGGCGCGGCCCTGGACACGGACGAGGCGCTGAAGACGAAGATCCTGCCCCTGGCCACGTTCGTGACCCCGAACCACTTCGAGTCCCTCTCGCTGTCCGGCATGGACGAGATCAGCACGGTCGAGCACCTCGAGGAGGCCGCCCGGCGGATCCACAAGACGTCCGGTGCCGTGGTCCTCGCCAAGGGCGGTGTCCGGCTCGCCGGCTCCGACGCCGTCGACGTCTTCTACGACGGGACCACCCTCGAGGTGCTCTCCGAGCCCAAGGTCGGCGAGGTCCCCGTGGCCGGGGCGGGCTGCACGCTCGCCGCCGCGGTCGCCGCGGAGCTGGCGAAGGGGGCCGAGCCCCTCGAGGCGGCCCGCACCGCGAAGGCCTTCGTCTCCGCCGGCATCCGGCGCCGCATCACCTCGCGCGCCCCGTTCGACTCCCTCTGGCAGGGTGGCTCGGCCGCCGAGCGGTGAGCAGGCGACGACCCGGCCCCGGGATCGGTGCCCCGGCCGGGCTCGCCCGGCGCGGCTCCTTCTGGGTGTTTCCTGAACGTTTCCCCAGACTGTCTGCGCGGAGGAGGCCAATCCCTGGAAAGGGTGGTGTCATAGTCAGACACATCGTCACCAAGGCGCAGCAGAGTGTGCATAATTTGGTGACACGCATAGATAAGGTGTCATCATGCCTCGTATTTCTGCGGCCACCAACGCCGCGCAGCGGGAGAACACCAAACGAGCGATCCTCGACTCCTTCGGCCAGCTGCTCTACCAGCAGGGCCTCACCGGACTGACCATGACGCACGTGGCCAAGAACGCCGGCGTGGGCCGCACCGCGGTCTACAACTACTTCGCGGACATGGGTGAGCTCCTGGTGGCCTACGCCCTGGACGAGACCGGGCGGTTCATGACCGACCTGCGCCGCGACCTGCAGGGCGTCGCCAACCCGGTCGACCGGCTCGCCGTCTACATTCGTGCCCAGATCGAGGACCTCACCCGGCGCCACCTGCCCCCGGGCCCCACCATGCGCACCGTCCTCTCCCCCGAGGACTACCAGAAGCTGGGCGAGCACGTGGGCGAGCTGCAGGGCCTGCTGGCCGCGATCCTGCGGGACGCGATCGGCCAGGCCTATCTGCCGGCGGGCGACATCTCGGAGCTGGCCGCCCTGGTGCACGGGTCCCTGACCGCCGCCGCGGACCGCGGCCAGAACTCCGACCAGGACCGGGCGGCACGGGAGCAGCACATCCGCTCCACCGTCCGCTTCATCCAGCTGGGCCTGGGGGCGCAGTTCGACGCCGAGGGCCACCCCGTGCCGCTCGCGCCCGAGCGCCCGCCCCTCAGCGCGGCGTCCTGACCGACTCCGGCTCGGCCCCCCGCGCGCCCCGCACGGGGGAGAGCTCCAGCACGCGCGCGTACAGAACGGTGCGGTGGTGCAGCGCGGCACGCAGCGCCCGGTGGAGCCCGTCCTCCAAGTAGAGGTGGCCGTCCCACCGCACCACGTGCGGGAAGAGGTCGCCGTAGAAGGTGGAATCGGCGTCCAGCAGGGTCGCCAGGTCCAAGGTGGTCTTCGTGGTGATCAGCTCGTCCAGCCGGACCTGACGCGGCGCGATGCCGGACCAGTCGGTCGGCGTGACGAGGCCGTGGTCCGGGTACGGACGGGAGTCGCCCACGGCCTTGAAGATCATGCGTTCATCCTAGTGGCGGGTCCCGCAGGGAGCCCCTGCGGGGCCCGCCGGCGCGTGCCGGAGGTCAGTTCCGGGTCACGGTGACGGCCCGGGTGGTGGCGTTCCACTCGATCCGGCCTCCGGTGTAGTCCTGGGCCACACCGCCCGGGGTGCTGTACTCGTCGGTGGTCGGGTAGCCCAGGCCCCGCTCGTGACCCAGCGCCGCCCACTTCCGGCCGATGGCCCCGTACTCCTTGATCGCGTTCGAGCCGGTGCCTGCCGACCACAGGATCTTGGTCCGTTTCCCGGACGCGTCGAAGAGCTGGTAGGCGCCGCCGTCGGCGGCCCGCCGCTCGTCCGTCAGCGGCGGCCCGTAGCTGCTCGCGTAGCCGCCGGCCGCGAACTTCCTGCCGATGGACCCGCCGTAGTCGACCACCCGGGTCCCGGTGGTCCTGGACCAGTAAAGGGCCTTGTCCCGGCCGTCGGCGCCGGCGAAGCGCTGGTAGACGGAGCCGTGCCCGGAGGCGTACTCCGCGCTGACCGGGGTGGCCCACGAGGTGCCGCCCAGCGCCGCCCACGTGCGCCCGATCGCACCGGTGAGCTGGTAGCCGTTGACGACGTCGTTGCCGGTCGGCGAGACGGTCTCGGGCTTCGGTGCCGTGCCGGCGCCCGAGTAGAGACGGTCGACGTCGTCGCCGACCAGGTCCGCCAGGTCGTAGTTGGTGTGGTGCAGCCCGGGCATCACCACGCGGTCCGCCTGCGGGAAGCCGGCCTTCTGGTAGGCGGCCGCGCCCTTGCCGGCCGCCTCCAGCGCGGACCAGGTGGACGGCTGGGTGGCGCCGTAGCTGTCGAGGGAGCCCACGTACCAGGTCGGGTCCGTGGCCCTGAGCGCGGCGTCGGGGGTGCTCTCGAGCCTTCCGTTGTAGACGCCGCCGCCGCCGATCAGGGTCGATCCGCCGCCGCGGATCCAGCCGGCGCGGTCGGAGAGCACCTCGGTGGAGATGAACTCGGCGCCGCCGGAGTATCCGGCCAGGTGGATGCGGGTCGCGTCGACACGCTGCTCGGCGACGATCTTGGCCGCCAGGGCGCGGAACCAGTCCCCGACCGCTTCGCTGTTGGAGGTCCAGGACCGGTTGGCCGGGGCGATCGGCACGACGAGGATCATGTTCCTGGCCGCGGCCCGGTCGGCCATGGCCTTGAGCATCGAGGTACTGGGGCGCTGGGCGTAGTACTGTCCGTCGCCGTCGAAGTAGAAGACCACGCCGACGGTCTTCGAGCGGTCCACACCGGCGTCGTAGAGGTGGTACTGGGAGGAGATCCCGGCGGCGGTGTAGACCGTGTTGGTCGTCGAGGCATGGGCCGGTGCGGCCGTGCCGGCCACCGTCCCGGTCAGCAGCGCGCCGGCCAGGAGAGCGGCGGGGAGGGCGGTCGAGGGCATGGGGAATGAGGGCAGCTTCATGAGGACCTCTTGGGGGGAGAGAGGACGGGGGAGCGCAACCGGGGGGCAGTTGCGAGCGCGGCGAAACAGCCCGTTCCGCCACACCAGCAGGGTATTGCATTAGTGAACGCACGGGGTGGGACGACGTAACGTTACGATGTGCTCCTGTTCCCTCGTCTTCCCCCCGGAGAGCCCGCCCCCATGCCCTTTCGCCCCCTCGCCCTGTCCGTCCTGCTCCTCCTCGCTCCCGTCCCGGGAGCCGCCCACGCCGCCGAGACCGAGCCCCCTCCCGCGCCGGCCGTGGACTCCCCCGCCGGAGCGCCGTCGCCCGCGCCTCCGGCCGTCGACGATCCGGCCGACCCCCGGCCGGGGACCGGCCCCGAAGAAAACCCCACCGCCGCACCCGGGCCCGGTGGCGCCCCTGCGCCCGAGGCCGGCAGCACGACGCCCGGCGCACGGCCCGCCCCCGACGGGCACGTGGCCCCGGAGCCGGGCGGAGTCCGCGCCGAGGAGGCCCGTGCAGGAGATGACCGTGCGGAGGCGGTCACCGGTACGCCGCCGGACCCGGCCGAGGACGCAGACGCGGATGCGGACGCTGCGGAGCTTCCCGCCCTGGAGCGTGCCTCCTTCGTCGGGTCCGGCACCGCCGTGGCCCACCGCCCCGGCTCCGGAGCGCTGGTCCGGCACGAGTCCGCACTCGGAGCCCAGGTCCTGACCGGGCGGCAGCAGGCGACTCCCGGGACGCTCACGCGCATCTCGCTGGGGACCGTGACCCGGGTTCCCGCGCAGGACGCGGCCGGGGACTCCACCACCACGGGGTGGGTCGCGGGGCTCTCGGCACTGGGCGCCGCGGCGGCCGCCGTCGTCGCCCGCCGGTCCCGGGCACGCCGCGTCGACTCCTGAACGTCCGCGGGGGGCCTCCGCGGCGGGACCACGAGTCGAGAGGACCACGAGCCGGCGGGACCACGAGAAAGAGCCCCGCACCAGGGACGTTCTTCCCGGTGCGGGGCTCTTGCTGCGAGTGCGGAGGATGGGGGATTTGAACCCCCGAGGGCGTGAACCCAACACGCGTTCCAGGCGTGCGCCATAGGCCGCTAGGCGAATCCTCCAGGCATGCACGTCACGGCGGCCTGACGGCGCCGGAACATGCGGGGTCCAGCATAACCGAACCGCCGGGCAATGCCGAATCCACGGCTCCGCCCCGGGTTTCGACCCGCCCCGCCGCATCCGCTAGACTCTCTGACAGCCCCTCGCGTGGCGTCATCCTGTTGAACTCCCCCAGGACCGGAAGGTAGCAAGGGTAAATGGGCTCTGGCGGGTGCGCGAGGGGTCTTCTCGTCCCCGCGGCGGCCCGCGCCCCCAGCGCCGATCCGCCCGGCCCGCCCGTCGGATTCCGTCGCTAAGGTGTCGTCTGTGACTACCGCCCTGTACCGCCGCTACCGCCCGGAGACCTTCGAGGACGTCATCGGTCAGGAGCACGTGACCGAACCCCTGATGACGGCGCTGCGCAAGGACAGGGTCAGCCACGCCTACCTCTTCTCCGGTCCGCGCGGCTGCGGCAAGACCACGTCCGCCCGCATCCTGGCCCGCTGCCTCAACTGCGCGGAGGGCCCCACCGCCACCCCGTGCGGCCGCTGCGACAGCTGCCGCGACCTGGCCCGGGACGGCGCCGGGTCCCTCGACGTGATCGAGATGGACGCGGCCAGCCACGGCGGCGTGGACCACGCCCGCGACCTGCGCGAGCGCGCCACGTTCGCGCCCGTCCGGGACCGGTACAAGATCTTCATCATCGACGAGGCGCACATGGTGACGCGCGAGGGCTTCAACGCCCTGCTCAAGATCGTCGAGGAGCCGCCCGAGCACATCAAGTTCATCTTCGCGACGACCGAGCCGAGCAAGGTCCTCACGACCATCCGGTCCCGCACCCACCACTACCCCTTCCGCCTGGTCCCCACCGAGCCGCTCATGCACTACCTGGAGCAGCTCTGCGCCGAGGAGCACGTGCAGGTGGCCCCGGGGGTGCTCTCCCTCGTGGTCCGCGCCGGCGCCGGATCCGTGCGCGACACCCTCTCCGTCCTCGACCAGCTCATGGCCGGCTCCGACGAGCAGGGCATCGGCTACGACCTCGCCGTGGCGCTGCTGGGCTACACGCACGGTGCCCTGCTCGACGACGTGGTGGACGCCTTCGCGTCCGGGGACGGCGCCACGGTCTTCCGCGCGGTGGACCGGGTGGTGCAGACGGGCCAGGACCCGCGCCGCTTCGTGGAGGACCTCCTCGAGCGGTTCCGGGACCTCATCATCGTCAACGCGGTGCCGGAGTCCGCGGGCAACATCCTGCACGGCATGCCCCAGGACCAGATCGCGCGGCTGCGCAACCAGGCGTCCCAGCTCGGGGCGGCGGAGCTGTCCCGTGCCGCCGACATCACGAACACGGCCCTCACCGAGATGACGGGGGCCACCTCGCCCCAGCTGCACCTCGAGCTGCTGTGCGCGCGCATCCTCCTGCCGTCCTCGGAGGACACCACGCGCGGCGTCACGGCCCGCGTCGACCGGCTGGAACGGCGCCTGAGCATCGGCCGGGGCGCCGCCCCGGCCACCGCCCATGACGAGTCCGCCCCTGCGCCCGCCCGGTCCCCCGACACCTCCGCGGCCGCTCCGGATGCTGCGTCCGAGAGCAGGACCTCCTCGCAGCCCGCGGCAGCCCCCGCGCCGCAGCGGCCGGGTACGGACACGCCGGGCACGGACGCGCAGGAGACGGCCCTGCGGGCGCCGGCTCCGCGGGGGCGGCAGGGTGCGGGACCGGCCGCAGCAGCCCCCGAGCGGCCGTTCGCCCGGGAGGACGGCGGACCGGAGCGGCCCGGAGAACGGGAGCCGTCCAGCGAACGGGAGCGCCCTGCCGAGCCGCGGCAGCCCGCCGCCGCGGAGGAGGCGCCCCGCCAGGACACACCCCGGGCCGGGGAGCCGGGCGGCAACGAGATCGACCTGCTGCGCGCCTCCTGGCCGGAGATCGTCAATGCCCTGGCGGACATCCGCCGGGTCGCGTGGTTCACGGTCCAGCGCGGCACCCCGCAGTCCTTCGACGGCAGGGTGCTGCGCATCATGTTCGACGCCGAGGGCGACCTCATGAACTTCCCGCGCTTCGAGGACGACCTCCGGCAGGCGGTGCAGCAGATCCTCGGCATCGACTGCCGCGCGGAGGCCGTCCCCCCGGGCGGCGGTGGACACGGCCGGGGAGGTGGCGGCGGAACGCCGCGCGGCCCGGAACCGTCGACGCGCCCGCCCGGGCGCCGGAACGAACCGGGGCCCGAGACCGACGGGGACCGCCCCGGGCGGCGCGCTCCCGAGGACCGGGCCCCGGCAGACCAGGACCGGCGCCCCACGGGCCAGGACCGGCCGGGCGGCCCGCGCGGCCAGGACGAGCAGGCGACCCCGCCCCGGGCCGCGGGCACGCCCCCGGGCGACACACCGGCACCCGTGCCGGCACCCGTGCCGGCACCCGTGCCGGCATCCGCGCCGGAGTCGGCCGCGGACGCGGCACCCCAGGACGCGGCCCCCCGGGACGGGGACCGCGGCGGACCGGACCCGTGGGACGCGCACGGCAGGCCCGCCACGGACACGCCCCCGGAGTGGACCGACCCGGCCTGGGCCCAGGAGCCCGTGGACAGCTGGTCCGTGGCCGCGATCCCCCAGGGCGGAACCCCGCCCGAGCCCCCTGGGGAGGCCCCGGCTGGGGCCGTGCCCCGGGTTCCGGTGCAGCCCGAGACCCGGCCGCCGGGACCGGCGCGGACCACGGAGCACCCCGTCGGCGCGCAGCCCGCCCACCGACCGGCGCGTCCGGCCGAACCGGCGGCCGCGCCGCAGCGCGGACCCCGCCCCGACCACGGGACGGCCGGGCGCCCGGCCCGCGCGCTCCCCGGCGAGGCCCCGGGAGCACGGGACCGGGACGTCCACCCCTTGGACGACGACGTACCGCCGCCCCAGGAGCCCCCGTATCCGGACGAGCCCCCCTACCCCGACGGCTTCGACGATCCGGACGAGGCGCCCCCGGAGCAGTGGCGGCCCGCGGCCTCCGCCCGACAGACCCCAGCGCCCGCGGCCGGACGCGGCACCGGGAGCGGACCGGCAGGCAGCGCCACGACGACCAGCGCACGCCCGGCCGCACGCCCCGAAGATTCCCGGACCGCGACGGGCGCCACGAACCCGGCTCCGACGGCGTCCCCGGCCGCTGTCCCGGCCACCCCGCATCCGGAGCCTCCGGCAGCGGCTCCGGCCGACGCCGACCGGAACGCACGGCTGAGCTTCCGGGAGCGCCACGCCGCGGCCATCGCCGCGGGGCGGCAGGCACCCGCCTCCGCCGCGGCGCCGCAGGACACGGGCGTAGAATGGGACGACTCCTTCGTGCCCGGCTCGGACGACGAGGCGCTCGAGGACTCCACCCTCTACGGCCGCGCCGCGATCGAGCGGATCCTCGGGGGCATGCTGATCGAGGAGCGGGACCTCCAGACCGGGGAGTGAGCCGGGGCGCCCCACGCACCGGCACCCCGGTGACGCCGTGGCCGAGGACGAGCAGGAGGGCCGTGCACCGGCCCGGAAATCGAGGGAAACGTGTACGAAGGCGCTGTTCAGGATCTGATCGACGAGCTGGGCCGGTTGCCCGGCGTCGGGCCGAAGTCCGCGCAGCGGATCGCGTTCCACCTCCTCGACGCGGACAAGGATGACGTCCGGCGCCTGGCCGACGCCATGACGGCGGTCAAGGACAAGGTGAAGTTCTGCCGGATCTGCGGCAACGTGTCCGAGCTCGACGAGTGCGCCATCTGCCGCGATGCCCGCCGGGACGACAGCGTCATCTGCGTGGTCGAGGAGTCGAAGGACGTCATGGCCATCGAGCGCACCCGCAGCTTCCGCGGCCGGTACCACGTCCTGGGCGGGGCCATCAGCCCGATCCAGGGCATCGGCCCCGACCAGCTGCGCATCCGGGAGCTCATGACCCGGCTCTCCGGCGACACCGTGCAGGAGGTCGTGCTCGCCACGGACCCGAACCTGGAGGGCGAGGCCACCGCCACCTACCTCTCGCGCATGCTCAAGACCCTCGGGATCCGCGTGACCCGCCTGGCCTCCGGGCTTCCCGTGGGCGGCGACCTCGAGTACGCCGACGAGGTGACCCTCGGCCGGGCGTTCGAGGGCCGGACGGTCGTGGCCTGACCGGCCGCGCTACGATGTCCTGGTGCCCTGCCGCGGGGAGCAGGGGCACGGACCGGGCCGACCGCCGGAGCCCGGCCACCTCGACCACAGGAGTTGAACCCATGAGCCTGATCGTGCAGAAGTTCGGTGGATCCTCCGTCGCGGACGCCGACGGCATCCGCCGCGTTGCACGGCGGATCGTCGAGACGCGCAACCGGGGCCACGACGTCGTCGTCGTCGTCTCCGCGATGGGCGACACCACGGACGAGCTCCTGGACCTCGCCCACGAGGTCACCCGCAAGCCGCCGGCTCGCGAGCTCGACATGCTGCTCACCGCCGGTGAGCGCATGTCGATGGCGCTGCTGGCCATGGCGGTGTCCGGGATGGGCGCCCCGGCCCAGTCCTTCACCGGGTCCCAGGCCGGGATGGTCACCGACGGCGCCCACGGCGCCGCCCTGCTCGTGGAGGTGAACCCGCAGCGCGTGCGCGAGTCCCTGGACCAGGGCAACATCGCGATCATCGCCGGGTTCCAGGGCGTGCACCGCTCCACCAAGGACATCACCACCCTGGGCCGCGGCGGCTCGGACACCACTGCCGTGGCGTTGGCCGCCGCCCTGGACGCCGACGTCTGCGAGATCTACTCCGACGTCGACGGGGTGTTCACCGCCGACCCCCGCATCGCGCCCAAGGCGCGCAAGCTGGACGTGGTCAGCAGCGAGGAGATGCTCGAGCTCGCCGCCAACGGTGCGAAGATCCTGCACCTGCGCTGCGTCGAGTACGCCCGCCGCTTCGGCGTGAAGCTGCACGTCCGCTCGTCCTTCACCCACAACGAGGGCACCTGGGTCATCCCGGGCCCCGAAGACGCCGCCACCTCCCCGAAGGAGATCCCGTTGGAACAGCCGCTCATCGCCGGCATCGCCCACGACCGCACGCAGGCGAAGGTCACCGTCGTCGGGGTTCCCGACCGGCCCGGCATCGCCGCCCGGATCTTCCGGCTGCTCGCCGAGGCGAAGGTCAACGTGGACATGATCGTCCAGAACATCTCCACCGGCGACAACCCCCTGACGGACCTCTCCTTCACGGTGGACGAGTCCCAGGGGGACCTGGCCATGAGCCTGCTGCGCGCCGCCGAGGAAAAGATCGGCTACGCGGGCCTGGAGTACGACGACGAGGTCGGCAAGCTCTCCCTCGTGGGCGCGGGCATGAAGTCGAACCCCGGGGTGACGTTCACGTTCTTCGAGGCGCTCGCCGGCGCGAACATCAACATCGACATGATCTCCACCTCCGAGGTGCGGATCTCGGTGGTCACGGCCGCCGACCGGCTCGACGAGGCCGTGCGGGTGGTGCACCACGCCTTCGGCCTGGACTCCGAGGAGGAGGCCACGGTCTACGCGGGGACCGGCCGCTGACCACCGTGCCGCGCTCCACCGGTCCGTCGACGACGGGGCGGGTCCGGTGACCCGCCCCGTCGTCGTCCTGTCCCACGACGAGTGGGCGCCGCGGGCGCACGCCCACGAGCAGCGCGCGGCGCGCTACGCGGACCCGTTCGTGGCCCGCCGCCATCGCGGGCAGAAGCACCCGGTCGAGGACTTCCTGTTCACCTACTACACGCTCAAGCCGGCGCAGCTGAAGCGCTGGCACCCCGGGGCGGGCACCGTGCTGCTGGACGCCGCCGAGCGGGTCCGGGAGAAGTCCTACCGCCCGCTCACCGGCCCCGAGCTCGCAGCCCTCGGCCTCTCCGCCCGGGACGGGGCCGTGGCCGTCGACGACGGCGCCGTCCGGGACCGGCGGGCGCCCGCGATCGATTTCGCCCGGGCGGTGCTGGGCGCGCACGCGGGCAACCCGGGCTTCTTCGGCTGCTTCGGCCTCCACGAGTGGGCGATGGCCTACCGCTCGGAGGCCAACGACCTCCGCCACGAGCAGCTCGAGCTGCGGCTCGGGGCGGCGGGCACGGACGCCGTCGTGGAGTCCGCCAGGATCCGGTGCACCCACTTCGACGCGTACCGGTTCTTCCAGCCGCAGGCCGTGCCGCTGAACGAGCTGCAGCCCACCCGGGAGTCCCAGCGCCGGATGGAGCAGCCGGGCTGCCTGCACGCCACCATGGACCTCTACAAGTGGGCGTACAAGCTCGTCCCGGCGATCCCGTCCGAGCTGCTAATGGACTGCTTCGTGCTGGCGTGGGACGTGCGGGAGACGGACATGCAGGCGGCGCCCTACGACCTCGCCGGCTGGGGCTACGAGCCCGTGCGGATCGAGACCCCCGAGGGCAAGGCCGAGTACGTGCGCCGGCAGCGGGAGTTCGCCCGCCGCGCAGAGCCGCTGCGCCACCGGCTCGGCGCGGCGCTCGAGGTCCTCGACCCGTCCCACGCCACCGACGGGGCGGCGGCGTGACCGATCCCGGCGAGTCCGCCGGAGGCTGGGAACGGATCGTGGCGGTCTCCGCCGTGCCGGACCCGCTCGACTTCGTGACCGCTCCCTCCAGCACGGGACAGGTGGTCGTCACCCGCGATGCCGGGGGTGCCCTGCACGTGCTGCGCAACACCTGCACGCACCAGCAGGCCACCGTGTGCCGGGAGGCGACCGGGCGCGCCGAGACGTTCGAGTGCCCCAACCACTTCTGGGTCTTCGCCCCCGACGGACGCTTCGTGGGATCCCGTCTGGCCCTGGCCGCCGGCCGGGAGGCACCGCCGGATCCGGCCAAGGACCTCCGGGCGGCGGCGGTCGACGTGGTCGACGGCTGGGTCGTGGCCCGCTTCGTCTGAGCCGGGATCAGCCCGGAGCAGGGGCGCCGTCGTCGTCGGAACGCCGCCGCCCCGCGAGCCAGGCCTGGACGTCGGACCGCCGGACCCGGCGGTGGCTGCCCCGGTACTGCACGGGTAGGACGCCCTCTGTGGTGAGGTTGCGCAGGTACGTGGCCGAGATCCCGGCGAGCGCGGCCGCCTGAGAGGTGGTCAGCAGGTCCTCCGGGGAGGTGGAGGCAGCCCCGTCCTCCCCGTGGCGCGCGAGCCAGGCCTGGACGTCCGAGCGCCGGACCCGGCGGTGGCTGCCCCGGTACTGCACGGGGAGGACGCCCTCGGTGGTGAGGTTGCGCAGGTACGTGGCCGAGATCCCGGCGAGCGCGGCCGCCTGCGACGTGGTGAGCAGATCCTCGGAGTCCGTCGGCGGCTCCGCGCCGGACGTCACCGCGGCGGACGTCACCGTGACGGTCTCCCCGCGGGTCAGCCGGGACAGGAGGTCAAGGACGGCGTCGCGCGCCCCCTCCGGCAGGCGCAGCGAGGTGCCGTCCACGAAGACCGTCACGTCCCGGGCCTCGAGGGCGTCCGCCAGCCGCTCGGCCTCCCGGCCGCTGAGTCCGGGGGTGGTCGTCGCAGGGTGCTGGGTCATGGGCTCATTGTTCCAGCACCGCCCGACGTCCTCCTGCCGTCCCTCCTCGCTCCCTCCGCCGCACTCTTCGCGCCGAACTCACCGCTGCGCCGGGCACTGTGGCACTCGGGCACTGTTCTCGGGCGGAAGCGGTGGGTTCGGCGGGGGCCCGGGACGGGGACTCGGGGTCAGAGGATCGGCTTGCCCCCGGTCACGGCGACCCGCGACCCGGAGATGTAGCTGCCGTCGTCCGAGGCCAGCAGCACGTAGACGGGTGCGAGCTCGGCGGGCCGGCCGGCGCGGCCCAGGGGGACGTCGTCGCCGAAGGACCCCACCTTCTCCGGGGGCATGGTGGCGGGGATCAGCGGCGTCCAGATCGGGCCCGGCGCCACGCTGTTGACCCGGATGCCCTTCTCCCCCAGCATCTGCGCGAGCCCGGCGGAGAAGTTCGCGACCGCGGCCTTCGTGGCCGCGTAAGGCGCCAGCTGCGGGGACGGCTGGTCCGACTGCACCGAGGAGCTGCCGATGATCGAGGACCCCGGGGCCATGTGCGGCACCGCGGCCTTGGTGAGGTGGAACATGGCGCCGACGTTGAGCCGGAACGTGTAGTCCCACTCCTCGTCGCTGATCTCGTCGAGGCTGTCGTGGCTCATCTGGTAGGCGGCGTTGGAGACGAGCACGTCGAGCCGGCCGAACTCCTGCACGGCCTTCTCGACGACGGCCCGGCAGTGGGCCGGGTCCGAGAGGTCTCCGCGGACCAGGACGGCCCTGCGCCCGGCCTCCTCGATCCAGCGGGCGGTGTCCTGGGCGTCGTCGTCCTCCTCGAGGTAGGCGATCAGGACGTCGGCGCCCTCCCGGGCGTAGGCGATCGCGGCGGCGCGGCCGATGCCGCTGTCCCCGCCGGTGACGATCGCGGCCTTGCCCTCGAGCTTGCCGGAGCCGCGGTAGCTCTGCTCGCCGCAGTCCGGGACGGGGGTCATCTCGGCCTGGACGCCGGGGACCTCCTGCTGCTGTTCTGGCTGGCTCATGGCGTGGGTCCTTCCGTGGGCGGGGTTCCGGTCGGTGCACGCGCCGCTCACCGAACTCACCCGATGATCAGCACGCTGTTCACTTTAGGTGCTCGGATCAGGGTTGTCGCGCCCCGTTCCCTCGCCGAAGCCACCGCGACGCCCCTCCACGGCGGCACGAATGCGCCGCTCTCGGAAAGACCGGTGCGTTCGGCGCGGCGGACGGCGGCCCGGGCTCAGGTCGTCCCGTGCCGCCAGCCGAGGACGGCGAGCCACAGCAGCACCCCGGCCAGGCCCATCGTCCCGGGGACGAGCACGGGAGACGGCCCGACGGCCCCGCTGGTCGCCGCCCACAGCTGGGCCGCGCCCGACATCGAGTCCCAGACCTCGGCGTACCGCGGGTCCAGCGGACCGGCCCGCAGGTTGGCCAGGACGTGCTCGTAGACGCCGTAGGCACTTCCGAGCACGGAGACGGCCGCGGCGACCCGCACACTGCGGGCCGTCCCGGTGGTGCGCCGCACCAGCCACGCCACGGCGCCGAGCAGCAGCACGGCCAGGACCGCCCAGGGCACCAGCTGGGCGGGCCCCTGCCAGTGCCGCAGCATCGCCAGCTCGGTCAGCGCACCGAGGACGGTGCCGATCCCCACGAGCGTCAGGACCCGGCGGTAGACGGGGACGAGCCGCGCGTCGTCGGCGTCCACCGCTGCGGGCCCCGGTGCGGTGCTCATGGCACCTCGGTCTACCGGACGCGCCTTGGAGAACTCCGGGAGACCGGCCGGTGACCCGTACCACACCTGCCGGGCGGTCCGGGCGCGGCACGACCGGTGTGCCCGGACCGATAGAATGGCTGTCGTTCGCCGGATCCCGGCCCGCTGCTCGACCCTCAGGAGTTCTTCGATGGCCCGCATTGTTGTCGACGTCATGCCCAAGCCCGAGATCCTTGACCCGCAGGGCAAGGCGATCGCCAACGAACTGCCCCGCATCGGCCTGGACGGCTTCACCGGTGTCCGGCAGGGCAAGCGCTTCGAGCTGACCGTCGACGGCGAGGCCACGGAGGACGCGCTGGCCCAGGCCCGCGAGGCCGCCGTGAAGCTGCTCTCCAACCCCGTCATCGAGGACGTCGTGCGCGTGGCCGTGCTCGACGAGACCGAGGTGAACTGAGCATGCCCGGCCTCGAGACCCCTCTGATCGCGGACCTCTCCGCTCCCGCGCCGGACACCGAGCTCGCCGGCGCGCGCGTCGGCGTCGTGACCTTCCCCGGCACCCTCGACGACCGCGACGCGGCGCGGGCCGTCGTGCTCGCCGGCGGCAGCCCGGTCCCCCTCTGGTACGCCGACGAGGACCTGCAGGACGTCGACGCCGTGATCCTGCCCGGCGGCTTCTCCTACGGCGACTACCTGCGCGCCGGGGCCATCGCCCGGTTCGCGCCGATCATGGACCGGATCATCGAGGGCGCGAACGCCGCGGGCACCTCGGGGTCGGCCCCGCTGCCGGTCCTCGGGATCTGCAACGGCTTCCAGATGCTCACCGAGTCGCACCTGCTGCCGGGCTCGATGATCAAGAACGAGCGCCTGAAGTTCCTGTGCCAGGACCAGCGCCTGCGCGTGGAGAACGCCACGACCGTGTGGACCACGGAGTTCGGGCAGGGCCAGGAGATCGTGGTCCCGCTCAAGAACCAGGACGGCCAGTACGTGGCCGACGAGCGGACCCTCGACGCCCTCGAGGCGGAGGGCCGTGTGGTGTTCCGCTACGTCGGGGGCAACCCCAACGGCTCCCGCCGGGACATCGCCGGGATCTGCAACGCCGGCGGCAACGTGGTGGGCCTCATGCCGCACCCGGAGCACGCGGTCGAGCCGGGCTTCGGCGCGGACTCCTCGGCCTCCGGCGAGGTCGGCATGCGCGACGGCACGGACGGGCTGGGCCTGTTCGTCTCCGCCCTCAAGACACTGGTCAAGTAAGGGACACCGAGCACTCCATGAGCGACAAGCACTTCAACCTGGACACCGTCGAGCACGCGACGGCCACCCCCGACACCGGGCTGCCCTGGGCCGAACTGGGCCTCAAGGACAACGAGTTCGAGGAGATCAAGAAGATTCTCGGCCGCCGGCCCACCGCGGCGGAGCTGGCGATGTACTCGGTCATGTGGTCCGAGCACTGCTCCTACAAGTCCTCCAAGGTCCACCTGCGCCAGTTCGGCGAGAAGGTTACCGAGGAGATGAAGAAGGACCTGCTGGTCGGCATCGGCGAGAACGCCGGAGTCACCGACCTCGGGGACGGCTGGGCCGTGACCTTCAAGATCGAGTCCCACAACCACCCGTCCTACGTGGAGCCCTACCAGGGCGCCGCCACGGGCGTCGGCGGGATCGTGCGCGACATCATCTCGATGGGCGCCCGGCCCGTGGCCGTCATGGACCCGCTGCGCTTCGGGGCGATCGACCACCCGGACACGGCGCGCGTGGTCCACGGCGTGGTGGCGGGCGTGGGCGGCTACGGCAACTCCCTGGGTCTGCCCAACGTGGGCGGGGAGGTCGTGTTCGACTCCTGCTACCAGGGCAACCCGCTCGTCAACGCGCTCGCCGTGGGCGTGATGCGCCACGAGGACATCCGCCTCGCCAACGCCTCCGGCGTGGGCAACAAGGTGGTGCTGTTCGGTGCCCGCACCGGCGGCGACGGCATCGGGGGCGCCTCCGTGCTCGCCTCGGAGTCCTTCGACGACGCCAAGCCGTCGAAGCGGCCGGCCGTCCAGGTGGGCGACCCGTTCGCGGAGAAGGTGCTCATCGAGTGCTGCCTGGAGCTGTTCAAGGGCTCCCTCGTGGAGGGCATCCAGGACCTCGGGGCCGCGGGCATCTCGTGCGCCACCTCGGAGCTGGCCTCCAACGGCGAGGGCGGCATGCACGTGGACCTGACCCAGGTGCTCCTGCGCGACCCCACCCTCACCCCGGGCGAGATCCTCATGTCGGAGTCCCAGGAGCGCATGATGGCGGTCGTGACCCCCGAGAAGGCCACCGCCTTCGAGGCCGTGATGGACAAGTGGGACGTCGAGCACTCCTGGATCGGCGAGGTCACCGGCACCGGCCGGCTCGTGATCGAGTGGGACGACGAGGTCATCGTCGACGTCGACCCCCGCACGGTCGCCCACGAGGGCCCCGTCTACGACCGGCCCTACACCCGCCCCGCGGACCAGGACCGGCTGCAGGCGGACCACTTCTCCGGCTCGCCCGCCGATGCCGGCCGGCCCTCCGGCGCCGAGCTGCGCAACGCCGTCCTGGAGCTCATGGCCTCGCCCAACCTGTGCGCCAAGGACTGGGTCACCGACCAGTACGACCGCTACGTGCAGGGCAACACCGCCATGGCCATGCCCGACGACGCCGGGGTGGTCCGCGTGGACGAGGAGACCGGCCTCGGCGTGGCCCTGTCCACCGACTGCAACGGCCGCTACGCCTACCTGGACCCGTACGCCGGCGCGCAGCTGGCCCTGGCCGAGGCCTACCGCAACGTGGCGACCTCCGGCGCCCGCCCCGCGGCCGTCTCCGACTGCCTGAACTTCGGCTCCCCCGAGGACCCCGAGACCATGTGGCAGTTCGCCGAGGCCGTGCGCGGGCTCGCCGACGGCTGCCGGCAGCTGGGGGTGCCCGTGACGGGCGGCAACGTGTCCCTCTACAACCAGACCGGCGGTGTGGCGATCCACCCGACGCCCGTGGTGGCGATGCTGGGCGTGCTCGACGACGTCCGGCGGCGCACGCCGTCGGGCTGGCGCGAGGACGGCCAGGCGATCTACCTTCTCGGGACCACCCAGGACGAGCTGGACGGCTCCGAGTGGGCGAACCTGCGCGGGCACCTCGGCGGGCTCCCCCCGGCCGTGGACCTCGCCCAGGAGAAGCTGCTCGGCGACCTGCTGATCAACATGTCCCGGGACGGCATGATCGACGCCGCGCACGACGTCGCCGAGGGCGGCCTCGCGGCCACCCTTGCCGAGATGGCGCTGCGCTTCGACACCGGTGCGCGGATCGGGCTGGGCGAGGTGTGCGAGCGGGACGGCGTGGATCTGTTCACCATGCTCTTCTCCGAGACCCAGGGACGGGCCGTGGTGGCCGTGCCGCGCAGCGAGGAGGTCCGCTTCAAGGACATGTGCACCATGCGCGCCTATCCGCACACGCGGATCGGCGTGGTGGACACCGAGAACCGCGCGCTCGACGTGCAGAGCGAGTTCGGCATCGACCTGGACGAGCTGCGCACCGCGCACGAGGGCACGCTGCCGAAGCACTTCGGCTGATCCCCCCGGGGGCGGGTCCCCGACACCCGCCCCCGGATCCATCCCTCTACCGTCGGCACTCCCGCCCGCAGAAAGCAGCACCAGCATGACCGAGGAACTCGAGGCCCAGCGCCCCGCACCCGTCCTGGAGACGGAACGCCTCCTGCTCCGGCCCTTCACCGCCGAGGAGCTCGACGCCGTGGCGGCCGGCGAGCACGCGGCCCACTTCGCCCACGGCTTCCCGACCGCCGAGGACATGGACTTCGCCCGCGAGTCCCTCCTGGCCGGGGGCTACTTCTTCACGGAGTCCGCGTACGCGCGCCTGGCCATCGTGGAGAAGTCGAGCGGAGAGATCGTCGGCACGGCCGGCTTCGTGGGTCCCCCGATCGACGACGAGCTCGAGATCGTGGGGTCCCTGTCCGCGAACCGCCGGAACCGGGGCTACGCGCAGGAGGGCATGGCCGCGCTGCTGGGTGTGGCGTTCGTGGACCCCGCCGTCACGGGGGTGCGCGCCAGCGTGCCCGGGGGCAACGCCCCGGCCGAGCAGGTGCTCATCGCCGCGGGCTTCGTCCACCGCGAGACCACCGGCCCGGAGACCGACTACGTCCTGCCGCGCCCCGCGTAGCCCGCGCCACCGCGGAACCTAGACTGGCGAGGTGACCCAGGCCCTGTTCCCCTTCAGCGGCATCCCCGCGCACTTCCTCCCGGAGGCCGCGACGCTCGTCGTGCTGGTGCTCGGTCTGGTGATCAACCTGGTGGCCCTGGGCTGGATCCCCCACAACCGGAGGCCCTCCGTGGCCCTGGCCTGGCTGCTCGCGATCTTCCTGCTGCCGTATCTGGGGATCCTGCTGTTCCTGGCCATCGGCTCCGCCAAGCTGCCGAAGAAGCGGATGGCCATGCAGGCGAAGATGAACGACGTCATCCGCGAGAACACCCCGGACTTCCACATCATGGGCAACACCGACGAGCTGCTGCCCGAGTGGGTCAGCTCCACCGCGTCCCTGAACTACAAGCTCGGCGCCCTGCCCATGGTCGGCGGCAACTCCTTCGAGATCCACACCGACAACCACGAGGCCATGCGGAGCATGGCGGACGCGGTGGACCGGGCGCAGGACTACGTCCACTTCGAGTTCTACATCGTGGCCATCGACGACGCCTCGCGCCCCCTGCTGGAGGCCCTCGTGCGCGCCCACCGGCGGGGAGTGCGGGTGCGGGTGCTCATCGACCACCTGGGCTCCGTGGGCTACCCGGGGTACCGGCAGATGATCAGGCGCTTCGACGAGGCCGGGCTGCCGTGGCAGCGCATGCTGCCCGTCCGGCCGTGGAAGGGCGAGTGGCAGCGGCCCGACCTGCGCAACCACCGCAAGATCCTCGTGGTCGACGGGAGCTCCGCGTGGACCGGTTCGCAGAACATCATCCACCGCTCCTACAACAAGCGCCGGAACCGCCGGAAGGGCCTCGAATGGAAGGACCTGATGCTCGAGTGCACCGGTCCCGTGGTCGCCGAGCTCAACGCCCTGTTCACGAGCGACTGGTACTCCGAGACCGGCGACCTCCTGCTCGACGAGGCCGCCCGCGATCTTCCGGTCACCCAGGGACCGGTCTTCGCCCAGGTCGTGCCCTCCGGTCCCGGGTTCGAGACGGAGAACAACCTCCGCCTGTTCAACCACCTGATCTACAACGCCAACGAGCAGATCGTCATCGCCAGCCCGTACTTCGTGCCGGACGAGTCGCTGATGCACGCGCTGACCACCGAGGCCCACTCCGGGGTGGACGTGCAGCTGTTCGTGGGCGAGACCTCGGACCACGTCCTCGCCTACCACGCCCAGAACTCGTACTACCAGGAACTCGTCGAGGCCGGCGTGAAGATCTACCGGTACCGCGCCCCCACCGTGCTGCACGCCAAGTTCGTGCTCGTGGACGACTACGTGTCCGTGATCGGCTCCTCCAACATGGACGAACGCTCCTTCGCCCTGGACCTCGAGGTCTCGGTCTTCATCGCGGACCGCGACTTCCGGCGGCGGATGGACGCCGTGGTCGCCGAGTTCCACGAGGCCAGCACCCTGCTGGACTTCGACGCCTGGAACCGGCGGCCGCTGTGGCACAAGTACGCCGACAACGTGGCCCGTCTGACCTCGGCCCTGCTCTGAGGACGCCGGCCCGCGCTCAGACCTCCAGGACCCCGCGCACGATCGAGTCCCCCGAGTGCGTCGGGTCGCCGTCGATCGGCTCGTTCGAGACGTCCACGACCGGGAACTCCCCGACGTCCAGGTTCTCGGGCAGCACGAACACGCCCTCCTCCCCGGCCATCACGCCCAGGCTCACCATCCGCTGCGCGTCGGGGGCGAGCAGCCAGACCTCCTTGAACCCGTCCACGTCGGCGGGATCGGTCCGCACCACCAGCTGACGGGACCCGTCCGGGCGCTCGTCCACCTCGGCCGAGCCGCGGGCGGTGTAGCCGGCCAGGGGCTCCAGCTCGGCGGTGGCCAGCACCGTGGGCTCCGGCTCCAGGCCCAGCCGCTGCGCGCCCCAGACCGAGACCCCGCCCACGAGCAGCGCCGCGGCGGCCGCCGCGGCGGCCAGCGGGTACGGCACCCCGCGCCGGGGCCTGCGCCGGCGCGCGTCGAGCTCGACGACGGTCGCCCCGCCGGACCCCGCGCCGTCGCCCGCCGTCGTGCTGTCCGCGGGACCCGTGGCGTCCTGTGCGGCGTCCGCGGCGTCGCCGCGGACGCCGGCGAGCGGGTCGGCCGCGACCGCGTCGGAGAGGCCCAGCTCGGCGTGGATCGCGGCCCAGACCCCGGGACCGGGGGCCGTCAGGACGGGCGCCTCGGCTCGGCCGGCGCGCACCACCCGCTGCAGGGACGCGAGCTCGGCCGCGCAGTCGGGGCAGGCGGCGACGTGCTCCTGGCTCCGGGGGTCTCCGGCCTCACCCAGAGCCAGGAGCGTCAGCGTCTCCTCACTCAGGTGTGCCATGACCGTCTCCCAATCGTGTCCGTAGGTTCGTGAGGCCGCGCCTCAGGTGGCTCTTGACCGTGCCAAGGGGCAGGTCCAGCTGCCGTGCGATCTGCTGGTGCGTGAGTTCCTCGTAGAAGGCCAGCGCCAGGATCGTCGACCGGGGCGGCCCGAGCCGCTCGACCTCCGCCCGCACCACGAGCCGGTCCACCAGCAGGTCCGACTCCTCGTGCCGCGGCTCCCGGTCGGTGCGCACCGCGTCCGCCCGGCGCCGCTCCGCCTCGCGGCCTGCGGTCCTCGCGGCATCGGCGATGCAGTTGCGCGCGATGCCGATGAGCCAGGCGGGGGCCGAGGAGTGCTCGGGCCGGTAGCCGGAGCGGTACTTCCACGCCCGGATGAAGACCTCCTGCACCACGTCGTCCGCCGCCGCGTCGTCGCGCAGGGCCCGGACGGCGAGACCCCGGACGACCCCGGCGCAGTGCCGGTACGCGGCACTCAGCGCCTGCTCGTCCCCCGCGGCGAACGCGGTGTCGAGCTCGGGTCCCCATTCCGGGGGCGGCGTCGGCATCGTGGAAGGGCTCCTCGTGGGCCGGAGGTCACGGTGGCGGGCGACCGGTGGGTGCCCCGGCGTCCGCGTCGTGCCCAGCCTAGTGGACACCGGCCATCCGGTCATGCGCCCCTCGCCTCCCTCAGCCGCTCAGGGCACCGGGACGGCCCTCAGCACCACGTTGTCCTCGTAGTCCCCGATCTCCTCGAGCCACTCCCCGCCGCACGTCACGAGGTGGAGCGCCGGCTCGCCGGTGCGGCGGAACAGGTCCGCCTCCGCGAGGGACTTCTTGTGCACGTGCTCGACGGACTCGGTGCGGTAGCGCTGGACGCTGCCGTCCGCGCGCTCCACCCGGACCTCCGCCCCGACCGGCACGTCCTGCAGCCGCGCCATCGGCGTGACCTCGGTGAGGGTGTCGACGTGGCCGGCGACGACCGCGGCGCCCTCCTCCGCCCCGGGGGACGGACCGTGCCGGTACCAGCCCAGCTCCACGTGGTTGTCCGGGATCGTCATGGCCCCGTTGTCCTCGACCCCCACCGGGACCACCGGCATGTCGATCGGGGACCCGTCCACGACCACCCGCACGGGGGCGGGGATCTTCTCGGCGGGCGCCTGGGTGGCCGGGGCGACCGGGATCTCCGCGGATGCCGCGGCGGACTGCGCCGGGCCCTCCGCGGAGACCGGACGGCCGAGGCCGGCGAGCGCCGGCGCCGCGTCCTCGCCCTGGTACGGTCCCGCCGCCAGGGAGGTCGCGGGCGGCGGTCCCCCGCTCTCCGGAAGAGCGGTGACGGCCGCCGCCGCGAGCAGGGCCACCGAGACGACCGCCCCGGCACCCACCGCCGCCAAACGACGACGACGGGTGCCGGGAGTTGTCGGTCCGGGTGCACGGTGGGCCGCAGCCTGCCGCGCACCCGGACCGTGCCTGTCAGGACGGCTCACTACCCGCGGTTCCCCGCAAGCACCCGGCGGGCCCCGAAGGCCGCGCCGATCAGTCCGAGCGCACCGGCGGCCGCGAGACCCGCGGTCAGCATCGTGCGCTGCTCCTGGGCCGCGAGCCCGGACTGGCCGCCGGGCACCGCCTCGGGCGCCTGCTCCATGCCCTCCAGGGTCTGGACGGCGAGGGCCAGGTTCCCGGCCTCGAGGGAGCCCCACGCGTACACGATGTTGTGGGTGCCCTCGGCCAGCTGGAGATCGGCCGGGCCGATGACCGGCTCGGTGGTGCCCGCGGCGGCCACGGACGCCGAGACCGTGCCCGCGTCGACCGGGAGGGTCTCCTCGTTCGGGTTCTCGAGCCCGGTGATGATCGCCTGGTCGCCCGCGAGGACGTCCACGGCCGGGGCGGCGGCCACGTGCCGGACGGTCAGGTGCGACTTCCCGGCCTCGATCTCGGACATGTCGTTGGTGAACAGGGCGGCCGTCGGGCTGCCCTCGGCGTCGAGGTGGGCCGCGGCCGTGTAGCTCATGCCGGTCTGCAGGTCCGCGGTGACGGGCCCGATGATCGGCTCCGAGGCGTCGGCGGCGTCGGGGGCCGTGATGGCCAGGTCGTAGCTGCCGGCGGGCAGCTCGAGCGGGCCGGCCAGGGTGCCCGGCGCGAAGTCGTCGAGGGTGAGCTCCCCGTTGACGTAGACGTCCACGACGGTGTCGGGCACACCGTGGAGCACGGACAGCTCCGCGTGCTCGGCGGCGAACGCCGGGCTCATGCTGAGGGCACCGGCACCCAGGCCGAGGACTGCTGCGGCGGAAAGAGTCTTGCGCATGGTAACTGCTCCTTGAACGGGCTCCCTGGCGGAAGCGGAATCGACCTTGCACCCGTACTACTGCCGTGGACCCCTCCGTGGATGCAGCAGGTCACATTTTTTCCGAGAACTTTTCCGCGCCCGTTCCGCACCACAATGAAGAGGGCTGCGCCAGGGCTCGCGCGGCCCGCGGGAGCACCCGCCCGAGCACGTATCGCACTCCCAGGAGGAACCGTGGACACCCACCGCTTCACCGGCAGGACCGCCGTCGTCACCGGGGCGGGTTCGGGCATCGGGCGCGCCACAGCGCTGCGGCTGGCCGCCGAAGGGGCCACCGTGGTGGTGGTCGACCGGTCGGCGCGCCGGCTGGAGGCCCTGGTGGCGGACGAGCCGCGCCTGCCGCTCTTCCCCGTGCTCGCGGACCTCACGGACGAGGACGCGGCGGGCCGCGTGCTGGCGGCCACCGAGGGCCGGCTCGACGTGCTGGTCAACAACGGCGGGATCATGGACCGCTTCGAGTCCGTCGCGGAGGTCGACGACGCGACGTGGGACCGGGTCTTCGCCGTCAACGTCGGCTCCGTCATGCGGCTGACCCGCGCGGCCATCCCGCTGCTGCGGGTCTCCGGACGAGGAGCGGTCGTCAACGTGACGTCCGAGGCGTCCCTGCGCGGCTCCGCCGCGGGCGCGGCCTACACCGCCTCCCAGCACGCGCTGGCCGGGCTGACGAAGAGCACCGCTCTCATGCACGCGGCGGACGGCATCCGCACCAACGCGGTCGCCCCCGGCGCCACGGACACGGGCGACCGGGCGCCCATGGGCTCCGACCTCTTCCCCGGGCGGATGGCGGGGTTCCTGCAGAACATCCCCTACACGGCCGCGCCCGAACAGGTCGCCGCCGTCATCGTCTTCCTCGCGAGCGACGACGCCTCCAACGTCAACGGCGTGATCATGCCCTCGGACGGCGGCTGGTCCGCCGTGTGACGGCCGTGCGAGGGTTCGTGCCCTCGCACGGCCCGCGGCTCACTCCTCCTCGAGCGTGGAGGTCTCCTGCGGCTCGTCGAGGACGACCTCCTGGTCCTGCTCCACGAGGTCGTCGGGATTGGCCTCGAGGGAGGACGCCTCCGAGCGGTCGGGCGTGTGCACCGGAGCCTCGTCGTCCTGGTCGTCCAGCTCCGGCGGCTCGGCGTCGATCGACTGCTCGAGCCGGTCGGCCTCGTCGTACTCGGGTACGTCGCTCATGGATGCCTCCTGCGTCGTGGGGACCAGCGGGATGGCCGGTCGTGCGACCGGTCGTGTGCCTCCGACCCTACTCGTCCGGGCGTCGGTTCCCACCCCTCTGGTGGTCGGATAACGTGGTCTGCACCACAGGAAGCACCGCTCAACAGCAGGAGTTGTCGATCATGACGAGCCGATTCCACCGCTACGCCGAACTGTTCAAGAGCGCCGGCCCCTGGTGCACCGTCTACACGGACATCAGCACCGGCACCGTCGACTCGCTGCACGCCATCGACGTCCTTCCCGAGAACATCTGCCGAGAGCTGGAGCAGCAGGGCGCGAGCAAGGCCGATCTGGCCGCTGTGGAGGCCGCCGTGCGCCCGGCCGAGGGCGTGCCGGACCCGGTGTGCCGCTACCTGCTGGTGCGCGGCGGCACCGTGGAGATCGACGAGGTCCTCCCCGGTCCCCGGGCCGGCCGCGGTGTCGTCCAGGTGGAGGACGTCCCCGACCTCACTCCCCTGTTCCGGCACCGGCCGGACGACTTCCCCTACGTGGTCGCCGAGGTGGGCCGGGACGGGGGCGAGATCTGCCTGCAGCGCGCCAGCAGCGTCCGGTCCGTGGACGAGCAGCAGATCGAGGGCGAGACCGAGCACCTGAAGAAGTTCCCCGGGGGCGGCTGGTCGCAGGCACGCTGGCAGCGGCACACCGAGGACGTGTGGCGGCGCAACACCGAGCAGGTGGCCGAGCAGATCGACAAGGTCGTCGCTGAGAGCGGGGCGCAGCTCGTGGTCCTGGCCGGGGACCTGCGGGCCCGCAGCCTGGTCGAGGAGCAGCTGTCCAAGGCGTCCCGGGCGATGCTGAGCGTCGTCGACGCCAACACCCGCGCGGAGGGCAGCCAGTCCGCCGACTTCGACCACCAGGTCGAGGAGCGCGTGGCGGAGGTCGTGGCCCACCGTCAGCAGGATCTGCTCGAGCGGCTCGCCGAGCAGCAGGGGCGGGCCGACCCGACCGCCGTCTCGGGGATGGAGCCTGTCGTCTCGGCCCTGCAGCAGGCCCAGGCGGAGACGCTGCTCATCGACGACACCCACCTCGACACGGAGCAGGAGCTCATCGCCCTGGACGCCGAGCCGTGGATCGCCGTCCAGGAGTCGGAGGCCGTGGGCGCCGGCGTGCTCGGCCGGGTCTCCGCCGACGCCGCGCTGGTGCGCGCCGCGGTGCTGACCGACGGCCGCCCCGTCTTCGTGCCACCGGGGGCGCTGCCCCACGGCACGGACGTGGCTGCCCTGCTGCGCTGGAGCGCCGCACCGGCGTCCTGACCGGGACCGGAGGAGGCCCCCCCGTTGCGGGGGCCTCCTCCGGTCCCTGCCCGGGGACCATCGCGCCGGTGCCCGGGCCTCCGGCGGCGCCGGGGGATCAGGCGCCGGGATCAGGGAACGGGCGTCAGAGGACCGGTTCGCGGGCGGGGGTGTCCGCGGCGGACGGCCGCCCCTCGTAGGCACCCCGGTACGCGGCGGCGGGGTGGGTGCCGAGCACCTTGGCCCGGCCCGCGCCGTAGAGGTTCTCCCGCAGCGTGGTGCCCTCGTACCCGGTCCGGTAGCGGCCGCGCTTCTGCAGCTCCGGCACGACCCACTCCACGAAGTCCTCGAACGAGCCCGGGGACACGTGGTAGGCCAGGTTGATGCCGTCCAGCCCGCCGTCGTCGATCCACCGCTCCAGCTCGTCCGCCACGGTCTGCGGGGAGCCGACGACGGGCACGCCCATGCCGCCCATCGAGATGTGCTTCGCGACCTCCTTGACCGTCCACTTCTTGTGGGGGTCGGCCGTGGTGAACGGGGTCAGGAAGGACTGGATCGAGTCGGTCTTGATGTACTCCAGGACGTCGTTCTCGTCGTACCGGCCCAGGTCCACGCCGGACCAGCCGCCCACGAGGCCCAGCGCGCCGTCGGCGTCCGCGTACCGCTCGTAGTCGCGGCGCTTCTGCTCGGCCTTCGCGTCGGTCTCGTCGACGATCACGTGCAGCATCGCGAAGATCTTGAGGTCGTCCCGGTCCCGGCCCTGGGCCTGCGCCTCGTCGCGCAGCTTGTCGGTGACCACGCGGGTCAGGTCCGGGCGGATGCCGCCCACGAACACCGCCTCCGCGTGGCGGCCGGCGAACGCGCGCCCCCGGGACGAGGCACCGGCCTGGAAGATCAGCGGCGTGCGCTGCGGGGACGGCTCGGTCAGCCCGATGCCGGGGACGTCGAAGTACTTGCCGTGGTGCTGGATGGGGTGGACGAGCGCCGGGTCGGCGAAGACCCCGCCGGCCCGGTCGCGTTTGACCGCGCCGTCCTCCCAGGAGCCCTCCCAGAGCTTGTAGCAGACCTCCATGAACTCCTCGGCGATCTCGTAGCGCTCGTCGTGGGAGATCTGCTCGGTCAGCCCGTGGTTCTCGGCGGCGGACCTCAGGTAGGACGTCACCACGTTGAAGCCCATCCGGCCCTTCGTCAGGTGGTCGAGGGTCGCGAACTTCCGGGCGAGCGGATACGGCTGCTCATAGGTGATCGCGCTGGTCACGCCGAAACCGAGGTGCTTCGTCACCGCCGCCATCGCGGAGATCTGCATGAAGGGGTCGTTGACCGGGATCTGGGTGGCGTCCCGGATCACCGGGGCCGCGGAGTTCTGATAGACGTCGTAGTACCCGACGACGTCCGCGAGGAACAGCGCGTCGAAGAGCCCCTTCTCCAGGACCTGGGCGACGTCCGTCCAGTACTCGATCGTGTTGTACTCGTCCGCCCGGGAGCGGGGGTGCTTCCACAGGCCGGGGGCCTGGTGGCCCACACAGGTCATGTCGAAGGCGTTCAGGGCGATGCGCTTGCTCAAGGGTGGTCCTCCCGGGTCGATGCCGACCCGCGCCCGTGCGTCGTGGAGACCTGCCCGCGGGTCCGACGCACTGGTGGGCGCCGTACTTGCCACGGAGCACGTGCACCGCGGCCCGATGTTCATCTGGGGCACCCCGCTACGGGAGAGGGTTGCCGCCCGACCAGCCAGAGCTTCGCGTCGGGACTCGTCATCGTCGTCGCAGGTCAGTTTAGCGGGTCGCTCCGGACCCCGTGCAACCCCCGTGCGGCCCCGGCCGCACCGGGACGGTGTCCGCTCAGGCGGGTGGGGCGAGCGGCGGGGTCCGGTCCGGGTCCACGGTCCAGCCCCGCCGGAGCATGGAGCGGAGCTCGATCAGGGGGCAGGTGTCCATGACCACGTCCAGACCGGCCCGCTCCGCCCGGGCGGCCGCGGACTCGTCGACGACGCCCAGCTGCAGCCACACCGCCGCGGCACCCGCGGCGATGGCCTGGTCCACGACCGCGCCGACGCGGCGGGAGTTGACGAAGCAGTCCACCACGTCGATCGGCCGGGGCACCTCGGCGAGCGTGCGGTAGCCGGGCTCGCCGTGCACCGGCTCGCCCTTCGGGTTCACCGGGACGATCGTCATGCCGAGGTCGTCGCGGATCTGCCGGGCGACCGAGTGGGCCGGGCGGGCCGTGTTGCCGGTGAGTCCCACCACGGCCCACCGGCCGGGCCGGGTCATGAGGCGGTCGATGACGGCGGGGTCGTTGCGGGTCATGGCACCAGCCTGGCACGGAACCCGCACCCGCCCCCTGCCCTCTTCCGCGCGGTGGCACCGTGACGGTCACCGCACGGAAGGCGGGAGGGGTCAGGAGAAGAGCGGCAGGAGGTCCGCGTGCGCGCCCAGCTCCGCGCGCTCCTGGGCGGTCAGCTCCGCACGGCCGGTGCCCACGCGGGCGAAGTGCTCGTCGCTCCAGTGCTCGAGCGGTTCCCGCTCCCACAGGTCGGTGAGGATGCGCCGGACCTCGGCGAGCCCGTCCACGGCGGGGCCCGGGGAGCCGTCCAGGTGCTGGATCAGGTCCAGGTGGTGCACCGTGGCCTCCACCGCGAGGGTGCTCAGCAGGTCCTCGACGCGCAGCACGTGCCCTTGGGTGCGGACCGCGCCGCCGCCGCAGTGCTCCGCCGCGTGCACGAGCGCCCGGGCGGTCTCTCGGTGGAGCTCTCGCACCGGATCCCAGTCCAGGACCATGGAAGCGGCCACGCGGGTGCGGCGCCGGTCCTCGGCGGCCCCCGCGGGGTCGCCGTCCCGGTCGGTCCAGTAGGTCGCGGCGTCCCGGTCGGGGCGGGCGGTCGTGGGCGTGTGCAGGGCGACCAGCCCCCGCAGCGCGTCCATCGCGCAGTGGTGGGTGAGGTCCCGGACCGACCACCCCGTGCACCCCGTGGCGGCCCAGGAGTCGTCGTCGCCGAGCCCGTCGAGGACCGCGCCGAACGCCACGCAGGCGTCGCGCACCAGGTCCGCCCGGGCCGGGGTTCTGCGGCTCGTCATGGGTCCATGGTGGGGCACGCAGGGCTCCTGTGCCAGCGATCTGTCACGGCGACCACGGATGCGCCGGATTTGCCAGGGGACGCGCCGAGGACGTTCAATGGGCCCGTAACCATCCGGAGCGGCTGAGAGACCTGGCTCGTCGACGTCGCAGCAACCGGCACGGATCCGTCTGATCCTCCGTGCGAGGTGCTAATGCCAGGACCGATGGAGTTGATCATGAGCACTTCTCTGCGGAGCCCTGTGCCGTCCACCACCTCGAAGCGCGCCTTCTCCGTGGTGTTCGAGCACGTCGGCAAGGCGTTCCCGTCCGGCGGCGAGACGCACCACGTCCTGCGGGACGTCGACGTGACGGCCCTGCCCGGCGAGGTCCTGGCGATCCTCGGACCCTCGGGGTGCGGCAAGTCCACCCTGCTGCGTGCGGCGGCGGGACTCGACACCGCCTCGGCGGGCCGGGTGCTCATCGACGGCACCCCCGTGTCCGGGATCGACCCGCGCTGCGCGGTCGCCTTCCAGGAGCCGCGCCTGCTGCCGTGGCGCTCCGTGCGCGAGAACGTCCGCCTGGGCCTGCCCCGCGGGCTCCCCCGGGGCGAGGGGGACGCCGTCGTCGACGACCTGCTGCGCCTGGTCGGCCTCACCGCGCACGCGGGTCACCGTCCCCGCGCGATCTCCGGCGGCATGGCCCAGCGCGCGTCCCTGGCCCGGGCCCTGGCCCGCAACCCCGGGGTCCTGCTGCTCGACGAGCCCTTCGGCGCGCTCGACGCCCTGACCCGGCTGAAGATGCAGGACCTCCTGCTCACGATCCACGCCGCCCAGCCCACCACCGTCCTGCTCGTCACCCACGACGTCGACGAGGCGCTGCAGCTCGCGGACCGGATCGTGGTCCTGGGCCGGACCGGGCCCACCGCTCCCGCCTCGATCAGCACGATCCTCACCGTCCCCGGGGAGCGTCCCCGGGACCGGGCCTCCGAGGTCCTGGCGGAGCTGCGCGTGCAGCTCCTCGGCCACCTCGGCGTCGACACCCACCACTCCGCGACCCGCTGACGCGGCCCGCTCCGTCTCTCCGCCCCGGGCCGGCCCCGGCGCCCACCCGCGCCGCCCGGCACCGTCCACCTCCTCCGAAAGGCTCCGCCATGCCCCTGCCCCAGCGTTCCGTCCGCACGATCCCCGCGCTCGCCGCCGCCCTGGCCCTGGGCCTGACCGGGTGCATGGCCGGTGAGGGCTCCGGCGAGGCGCCGTCGGAGGCGGCCGGGAACGGCACCGTCCGCGTGGACTGGGCCACCTACAACCCGCTGTCCGTGGTGATCAAGGAGAAGGGCTGGCTCGAGACCGCGTTCGCCGAGGAGGGCATCGAGGTGGAGTGGGTGCAGTCCGCCGGGTCGAACAAGGCCAACGAGGCGCTGCGGGCGGAGGCGGTGGACATCGGCTCCACGGCGGGCTCCGCGGCGCTGCTGGCCCGCAGCAACGGCACCCCGATCCAGGTGATCGACCTCTACTCGCAGCCGGAGTGGTCCGCCCTGGTCACCACCGCAGGAAGCGGGATCGAGGAGGTCGCGGACCTCGAGGGCCGTACCGTGGCCGCGACCAAGGGCACCGATCCGTACTTCTTCCTGCTCCAGGCCCTCGACGAGGCCGGGGTGGACGCCGGCGACGTCACGATCCAGAACCTGCAGCACGCCGACGGCCGCGCCGCCCTGGAGAACGGCCAGGTGGACGCCTGGTCCGGGCTCGACCCGATCATGGCCGCCGCGGAGGAGAACGGCGCGGAGCTGTTCTACCGCAACGTCGACTTCAACACGTACGGCTTCCTCAACGCCCACGAGACCTTCCTCGAGGAGCAGCCCGAGGCCGCCCAGACCGTGGTGGACGTCTACGCCTACGCCCGGGAGTGGGCGCAGGAGAACACCGCGGAGACCGCGCAGCTGCTCGCCGAGGCGGCCGGGATCGAGCTGTCCGTGGCCGAGAAGGTGCTCGAGCGCACGAACCTGGACATCGACCACGTGCCCGGCGGCGAGCAGCTGGCGGTCCTCGAGAAGGTCGGGCCGATCTTCGTCGAGTCCGACGACGTGGCCGACCAGGAGCAGATCGACGAGGCGCTCGGGAGCATCGTGGAGAGCTCCTACGCAGAGAACGCCGACGCCTCCCGCGCGGCGGAGCTGGTCGGGGGCCAGGAGTGACGCAGTCGCTGCCATCTGCCGAGGACACGGAGCACATCGACGACTCACCCGCCCCCGCGGCGGCGGCTTCCCGGCGGCGGCCGCTGCTGCGCACCGGACTGGGCCTGCTGCTGCCCGCGGCGCTGCTGGTGCTGTGGCACGTCCTGTCCACCGCCGGGGTCTTCAGCGCCGTGCAGCTGCCGGCACCGCTCGCGGTGCTCGAGGCCGGGATCGGCCTCCTGTCCGGCGGGGACCTCTGGACCCACGTGGGCATCTCGACCCAGCGCGTGCTGATCGGCTTCCTGATCGGCGCCGGGCTGGGACTCGTGGCCGGGTCCTTCATCGGCCTCTCCCGGTGGGGGTCCACGCTGGTCGGCCCCACGATCGGGGCCTTCCGCGCGGTGCCGTCCCTGGCGTGGGTGCCGCTGCTGCTGCTGTGGATCGGCCTCGGCGAGGACTCCAAGGTCACGCTGGTGGCCATCGGCGCGTTCTTCCCCGTCTACACCACCGTCTCCGCCGCCCTGCAGCACGTGGACCGCAACCTCATCGAGGCGGCGCGGGCCTTCGGGATCCACGGGCTGCGCCTGCTCACCACGGTGCAGCTGCCGGCCGTCATGCCGTCGGTCATCTCGGGGCTGCGCCTCGCCCTGGCCCAGGCGTGGCTGTTCCTCGTGGCCGCCGAGCTGCTGGGGGCGTCCATGGGCCTGGGCTGGTTGCTCACCGACTCGCAGAACAACGGCCGGACCGACCGCCTGCTGCTGGCGATCGTCCTGCTCGCGGTGCTCGGCAAGGCCTCGGACGCGCTGCTGGGCGTGTTCGAGAAGTGGGCCGTCAAGAAATGGGCCTGACACGTGCGCCTGGCACAGTGGACCCGTCCGTGCGAGCACGACCTGCGCGGACAGGTCCTGGACGGACAGGACCTGCGCAGGCAGGAAAGGACCGCAGCACCGTGAGCCAGAGCTGGAGCAACCCCTCCTCCCCCACCCCGAACCCCGCGCTCGGATCCGACGAGGCCCGGATCGCGTTCTGGGTGGACCAGGCGTCCCGGCTGGACTGGGCCGAGCCGTGGAGCACCGCCCACCGGTTCGTGCGTCCCGAGCGCATCGGGACGGACGAGCAGGGCCGCCCCGCGTGGTCGGTCCCGGAGATCGCGTGGTTCGAGGGCGGGAGGCTCAACGTGGCCCACAACTGCGTGGACCGCCACGTCGAGGCCGGCCGCGGGGCCCACGTGGCCCTGTACTTCGAGGGCGAGCCCGGGGACCGGCTGGTCTACACCTACGCCGACCTGCAGCGGGAGGTCTCCCGCGCCGCCAACGCCCTGCTCGCGCTGGGCGTGGAGCAGGGCGACCGCGTGGTGATCTACCTCCCCGTCATCCCGGAGACCGTCATCATCACGCTGGCCTGCGCCCGCATCGGCGCGGTGCACTCCCTGGACTTCGGCGGGTTCTCCGCCGAGGCGCTGCGCTTCCGCGTCGAGGACACCGGCGCCAAGGTCCTGGTGACCACGGACGGACAGCACCGGCGCGGGGCCGTGGTGCCCGTGAAGGCCGTCGCCGACGAGGCCGCCGGCGGCGACAACGCGATCGAGCACGTCGTCGTCGTGCGCCGCACCTCGCGGCCGGGCCGCACGGACCTGCCGCGCGGCACCCGGGGCACGCACTCCAAGGAGGAGGACGCCGTCCCGTGGACGCGCGGACGGGACGTGTGGTGGCACGAGCTGATCGCCGAGCAGTCCGCCGTGCACGTGCCCGAGGCCTTCGACGCCGAGACGCCGCTGTTCATCATCTACACGTCGGGGACCACCGGGCGGCCCAAGGGCCTGGTGCACACCATGGGCGGCTACCTCGTCCAGGCCGCGTACACGCACGCCCTGCTCTTCGACCTGCTCCCGGACGTGCCCGACGACGAGGGGCACCTGCGCCCGGACGAGCTGGCCACGGTCAACGACCCCGCGAAGGTCGACGCCGCCGTGCACTGGTGCACCGCCGACCTCGCCTGGGTCACCGCGCACACCTACGAGATCTACGGTCCCCTGGTCAACGGCGTGTCCGAGGTGATCTACGAGGGCACCCCGAGCACCCCGCACTGGGGGCGGCACTTCGAGGTGATCGAGCGCTACGGCGTCACCACCTACTACACGGCGCCCACGCTGGTCCGCTCGCTCATGGGCGCGTTCCCGAGGGGCGTCCCGCCGCTCTACAACCTCAACTCGATCCGGCTGCTCGGCTCCGTGGGGGAGTCGATCAACCCCGAGGCCTGGCGCTGGCTGCGGGCGCAGCTGGGCCGGGACGAGGTGCCGTTCGTGGACACGTGGTGGCAGTCCGAGACCGGCGCCGCCGTGATGTCCCCCCGCCCGCACGACCCGCAGTTCGCGCCCCCGGGGACGTTCGACGACGGGGCGCCACGCACCGCGCTCAAGCCCGGTTGCGCGACCCGTGCGGTCCCCGGGATCTCGACCCGCGTGGTCGACGAGACCGGGGAGGCCGTCCCGCCCGGGGTGCAGGGCTTCGTGGTGGTGGACCGGACCGGTCCGTCGATGGCCCGCACCGTGTGGGGCGACCCGCAGCGCTACCTGTCCTCCTACTGGGAGGCCTACGCGGAGCAGGGGTGGTTCCTCGCCGGGGACGGCGCCCGCTACGACGAGGAGGGGGACATCTACATCCTCGGGCGGGTCGACGACGTCATCAACGTCTCCGGGCACCGGCTGTCCACCATCGAGATCGAGTCGGCACTCGTCACCCACCCGTGGGTGGTCGAGGCCGGCGCCGCGCCGGTGCGCGACGATCTGACCGGGCACGCCGTGCTCGCCTACGTGGTGCTGACGCCCGAGGCCGGGCGAGTCCCCGCTGACGAACTGACCGCGGTGCTGCGCGAGCACGTGGCGCACGAGATCGGGCCGATCGCCAAGCCACGGGCGGTCGTGGCGGTCCCGGACCTGCCGAAGACCCGGTCCGGGAAGATCACCCGGCGACTGCTCGCGCAGCTGTGGGAGGGAGCCCCGCTGGGCGACCGGTCCTCGCTGCAGAATGAGGAGGCGCTCGATCGCATCGCAGGTGTCCTGGCCGAACGGCAGTAGGCCCCCTCCGCAAGGACGTTGAGACTTGTGACTCCTCAGCCCGCACCGCCCCTAGGATGAATGCCGTGAACGACTCCCCCCGCCCCGCAGGCACCACCCGCTCCGTGCCGGACGGGCTGCTGCCCGCGGTGCCGAACGCCGACCTCAAGCTCGCGATGGCCGCCTCCGGCGCCCTGTTCTCGGGCTACGTGCTGGTGCACATGCTGGGCAACCTGAAGATCTACCAGGGCGAGGAGAAGTACAACGCCTACGCCGAGTTCCTCCGCACGGCCGGTGCTCCCGTGCTGCCGCGCGGCACTGTGCTCTGGGCGGCCCGCGCCGTGCTCGCCGCGGGCCTCGTCGTCCACGCGGGCGGCGCCGCGGTGCTGACCGCGCGGTCCTGGGCGGCGAACGGGACGCTGCTGCCGCGCACCGGCCGGCGCCCGCGGGGTCGCCGTCGCACCCCGTGGGCGGTGGCGAAGCGTTCGATGCGCAGCACGGGCGGCGTGCTCGGGCTGTTCACGGTCTTCCACGTCCTCGACCTGACCCTGGGCGCCCGGCCCGCCGCGGTCAGGGGCTTCGAGCACGGCAGCGCCCACGCCAACCTCGTGGCCAGCCTCTCCCGCCCGCCGGTGGCCGCCGCCTACGCCCTGTCCATGGCGGCACTGGCCGCCCACCTGGTGCACGGCATCCCGGAGATCGCCAACGACGTCGGCGTGACCGGTGACCGGCAGGCCCAGCGGCGGCTGCGGATCGCCGCGAACGCCTTCGGCGCCGCGGTGGCCGCCGGCAACACCACGATCCCGGTGGCCGTGCTGGCCCGCGCGGTCCGCTGAGCCCCGTGACCGCCCTTCCCCACCGGCGGGACGACCTTCTTCGAGACCACCTCCTTCGAGACGACAAGGACCCGAGCGAGTGAGCACCTTCTCCCTGACCGTGGACGTGTGGCGCCAGCCCTCCCCGGAGGAGCCGGGGGACTTCACGGCCTACGACGTCCCGGACGCGAGCCCGGACATGACCGTGCTCGAGCTGCTCGACCGGATCAACGCGCAGCTGGAGGCCGCCGGCGAGGACCCGGTGGTCTTCGACGACGGCTGCCGCGAGGGGATCTGCGGCAAGTGCGGGGTGACGGTCGACGGCGTGGCGCACGGCCCGGAGCGCAACGCCGCGAGCTGCATGCAGCACCTGGGGGCGTACCGGGACGGGGACCGCGTGCGCATCGAGCCGCTGCGGGCGTCGTCCTTCCCGGTGAAGCAGGACCTCTCCGTGGACAAGAAGGCGCTGCGCCTGGTGGCGAAGGCGGGCAAGTTCCCGGTGGCGATGAAGGCCCTGGCCAACGGCGGCTGCATCAGCTGCGGGGCGTGCGTCGCGTCCTGCCCGAACGGGTCCGGCCAGCTGTTCGTGGGCACGATGCTGCGGGAGCTGCCGCCCCTGGCGAAGGACGACGCCGAGCGCCGGGAGCGCTCCGCCAAGGTGATCGACGCGTCCGAGGAGCAGTTCGGGCCGTGCTCCCTGCTCGGCGACTGCGTGGAGGTCTGCCCGGCCGGGCTGCCGATCGAGAACCTCTCCGCGGTGGCGCAGGAGTTCCTGCGCAACCGTTTCCCGCGCAGGAGCCGGGACACGCCGAACCCCGGGTGATTCCGCGTGGCGTGCCTTGCCGCCCGGGGGTGCGACTGCTACCTTTCGGGCACGTCCCGAGAATCGTGAGGTGGATCACATGAGCGAGCGCTCCGGAAAGATCGTCCCCGAGCAGGGCCAGTACGATCAGGCGGCGGAGGAGGCTGGGCCTGACCGTTCTCCGGGGAGGAC
>NZ_JBHZTC010000024.1:0-48840 GCF_042879195.1 Kocuria nitroreducens | reverse complement strand
GAACGCCACAGGCACTCACCACCGCTGGAAGCTAGCCACCATGACTGGAAACCAGGCTGTAGGTCAGGTCAACCTGTCACCTATCGGTGCGGCAGTCCCGACTATTGAAACCATCCCATATTCAAGGCTGGCAGATTGAGTTGGCGAGACGCCCATTCATGGCCTGGGGTCACACGGCAAGCTCTATGCGCGGTTCGTTACAGGGACGTGACATACCGAAATCAATGTTCTTCACTTCTTGCTTTGGCTTGTTGCCATGCTCTGAATAATCTTACGTTGTTCCCACCTACCTCACAGGTACGACCAGTTCTACTGGTTTTGAGTTCTGTCACTGATCGGGTGCTTCCCGGTAGTGAACCACGTTTACATGGGGGAATCATGCAAAATCGTAAGAAAGTATTGGCTGCAGCGGTGATGGTTGGCGCACTCACGGCACCACCTTTGGCTACCGCATCATTCGCCGCACCGTACACACCCAACGAACAGGTCAACGAGCTTCTTGACTTTGCACCCTCCGACGAACGGGGCGAGGAGCGCCGCGGCCAGGGCAACAACAACGGCCAGGGCAACAACAACGGCCAGGGCAACAACAACGGCCAGGGCAACAACAACGGCCAGGGCAACAACAACGGCCAGGGCGAAGAGCGGACCAAGCCCACCTACACCAAGCCCACCACCACGCCCACCACCAAGCCCACCTACACCAAGCCCACCTACACCAAGCCCACCTACACCAAGCCGACCACCTCGCCCACCACCTCGCCCACCACCTCGCCCACCACCAAGCCCACCTACACCAAGCCCACCTACACCAAGCCCACCACCTCGCCCACCACCACCAAGACCAAGACCGTCAAGCCGACAACCACGGTCACCAAGCCCACCACCACCAAGACCAAGACCGTCAAGCCGACAACCACGGTCACCAAGCCCACCACCACCAAGACCAAGACCGTCAAGCCGACAACCACGGTCACCAAGCCCACCACCACCAAGACCAAGACCGTCAAGCCGACAACCACGGTCACCAAGCCCACCACCACCAAGACCAAGACCGTCAAGCCGCCCAAGGCGACATACAAGCCCGCGCCGACAAGTGACAAGACGGAAGGAGCCTTCGAGCGTCTTGTTAGCAGAGTGAAGTCCTGGTGATGGGACTGATATCACAGTCCATCTAATACTCGCTGCCTAGGGGGAGGTCCCATCCATGGATGGGACCTCCCCCTTTGGTGGTAGCTACAGCTTGTAAGCCCGGAACCATTACCGCAGAAAATTAGGAGAGTGAGCCCCGCAAGAACTTAACTTCCGCGAATAATGCAATCTGAACCGTCACGGGTTTGATGCCGCTTCCTTGTGATGAAGGATGACGACAGGGACTGATGCACCGATAGGTGACAGGTGGGGTTTCATGCCGCGAGAGTCACGGCGGGCTTCATCATGGTCTCGTACTCGATGGGGGTCAACCGCCCGAGACGGGCTTGCCGACGGCGCCGGTAGTAGGTCCGCTCGGTCCAGGTGACGATCGCGATCCGCAACTCGTCCCGAGTCGCCCAGGACGGCCGGTCGAGGACGTTCTTCGGGACTGCCCCGGCTTTCCTTGACTCTCGGGGTTGATAGGTTTCAGGCGGCTTTAAGGCCGTGATTGATGGTCTCAAACTCGACCGGTGTGAGACGACCCAGACGGCGTTGCCGGCGCCGGCGGTGGTAGGACTTCTCGATCCAGGTCACGATCGCCAGGCGCAGCTCTTCGCGAGTGGACCAGCGCTGCCGGTCCAGGACGTTCTTCTGCAGCAGGGCGAAAAACGACTGTGACGCTGGGGGCATGCCGCGACCCTGCCCATCGACCCCACGAGGTCGTGGTGGGCGAGCTCGTGGACGAATTTTCGGGCTCGAAATTGACTACCCCTGTCCGAATGAACCACGCAGCCGATCACTGATCCTCGGCGAGCCACCGCGCTGCGCAGGGCCGTGACCGCCAAGGACGCCTTCATTCGGGAGCCGATGGAGTAGCCGACGATCCGGTTGGAGTAGACGTCCTTGATCGCGCAGAGGTAGAGCTTGCCCTCATCGGTGCGATGCTCGGTCAGATCGGTGAGCCACAGCCGGTTGGGCGCGGTGGCGGTGAAGTCGCGCTCCACCAGGTCCTCGTGCACCGGTGGACCGGGGCGGCGGTTCAGCCCGCGCTTCCTGGAGTGGACGCTGAAGAGACGCTGGGCCGAGCACAGGCGCTGCACGCGGTTCTCCCCGGCGGTGATGCCGTGGTCGGGCAGCTCGTCGGCGATGAACCGGTAGCCGAAGGCGGGGTCGTCGGCGTGGATGGCAATCGCGGCGTCGATCAGGTGCGCGTCGTCCCAGTCGCGGTCGGTGACGGGCTTGGCGCGCCACTCGTAGAAGGACTGCTTGGAGAAACCGAGCACCCGGCAGGTCACCGCCACGGGGATTCCATCGGCGGCCAGGTCGAGGACCAGCGGGTACGTCTGTAATGGGTTCAGGCGGGCCCGGGGCCGGCCTGACAGGCTGATGACCAGCGTGCTGGAAGTGACTCAGGGTATCTCCGACCCGCAGTCGCGGTGTCTTGAAAATGATGTGTCCCTCCCGTGCGCTGGGCATCGGTCTGTTGCGCCCGAATGACCTGATCAGAAGATTGTCCGCCCTCCCGGCGTGACCCATTACAGAAGCGTCTTTGTGCGACCCCGGCAGACCTGCCTCACCCACCTGGAACATCCAGTACGAGGAGGTCACGGTCATGACGATCGTCGCCGAGCATTACGACTACGTCGTCGGAGTCGACACCCACGCCAGAACCCACACCTACACCGCCCTGGCCGCGGGCACCGGAGCGGTGCTCGACACGGCCGTCTTCCCCACCACGACCACCGGCACCACCCGAGCCATCAGTTGGATCCGCCGCCGCACGACCAACGGCGACGTGCTGGCCGCGGTAGAGGGCACCTCCTCCTACGGGGCCCGCCTGACCTGCGCCCTGCTGGCCGAGGACATCCCGGTAGCCGAGGTGCGCCCACCGAACCGCAACGCGCGGGCGATGCACGGCAAGTCCGACGCCATCGATGCCCAGGCGGCCACCCGCTCGGTCCTGGGCCAGGAGGTGGGCCAGCTGATCGAGCCCCGGGCCGCCGGGGCGCGGACGGCACTGCGCGTTCTGCTGGCCGCCCGGCTGCTGATGGATCATCAGCGCACCGCCAACCGCAACGCCCTCACCGCGCTGCTGCGCGGCATCGACCTCGGCATCGACGCCCGCCGGCCGCTGAAGGACGCCCAGATCGCTACCATCGCCGCCTGGCGGACCGTGCCGCACGCCCAGGCAGACGTAGTGGTCGCCCGGGCAGAGGCCAAGCGCCTGGCGATCGCCATCCGAGCCGGCACCGAGCAATTGGCCGCCAACCGCACGTCTCTGCAGACCCTGGCCGAGGAACTCGCCCCCGGCCTGCAGGAGACCCCGGGGATCGGGCCGGTCACGGCGGCGATCATCGTCTGCGCCTATTCCCACCACGGGAGGATCCGCTCCGAGGCCGCCTTCGCGGCCCTGGCCGGAGTCGCGCCCCGGCCGGCGTCCTCGGGCAATACCACTCGCCACCGGCTCAACCGCTCCGGGGACCGTCAGCTCAACCGGGCCTTCGAGACCATCGTGCGCACCCGCATCAGCTTCGACCCCGTCACCCGTGATTACGTCGCCCGCGCCCGGGCCACCGGCAAGAGCTCACGTGAGATCCGGCGCAACCTCAAGCGCTATGTCGCCCGCTCCGTTTTCCGGCAGTTGCAGGCCATCATGGGTTGACAGCACCCATAGAAGAATCATTTTGGGGGCAGCTCGCGGGCGAAGAAGGCCGCGGCCCGGCGCAGGATCTCGTTCTCCTGCTCGAGCAGTCGGTTGCGCCGCTTCAGCGCCCGCAACTTTTCGGCCTCGGCGGTGGTGACACCGGGGCGTACGCCGTCGTCGACGTCGGCCTTGCGGAGCCAGTTGTGGAGGGTGGCTTCTGAGATCCCGAAGTCGCGGGCGATCTGGGACAGCGGGGCCTCGTGCTTGCGGGCCACCGCCACCACGTCGCGGCGGAACTCCTCGGGGTAGGGCTTGGGCACGGTTTCATCCTGACCGTGAGGAGAGATCCTCACAAGTCAGGAGTCAGGTGAACCGGGGGCAGTCCCTGCAGGCATGGTTAGCCCTCTCGGAACCGCGAGCAACAACACATCAGGTTCTGGGACCAGGCGCGAAGTTCGACGACGAGTACGTCGACGCCATCGTGATGACCCCCTCCGTCCCGGCCGGCACGCCCACATTAGCGGGCTTGCACCGGAGCGCCATTCACGTGTCTCCGTAGCCCCGAGGGAGCCCGAAATCCATGTGCAGCCTGGGGAGGCAGGATCGCTGGCACTTCGGCGGGGCGTCCGGGACGGATCCTCCGACTGACGGGCCGTCGGCGGTCTTCAGCCGGGATGCGGCCTTCTACCGGCACGGCCGTCGACTACCCCACGCCCCCGGGCCACGATCCCACTGCGTGCCGTAAGTCCTCCGGCCTCGCAGTCCGCTCAAATCCATGCGTCGAACCACATCCGTTCCGACCACTGCTCGTAGGTTATGGTCTCGCCAGTCCAAATCGGCATGAAGTACAAGCTCGCAAGCAAGGTGGCGGCTGTGAAGACCCCGACCATTACAAGGCCTGCCAGGCGGTGCGCCTGCTTCCCAGAACGGCCGAGAACCAGGCCGAGCATTCCCGCGAGCATTAACATGAGGTACGGCACGAAAGGCAAAGCGTAGAAGAAGAACATCGTGCGCTCCGGGTACAGGAACCAGGGCAGATACCCGGCGGCGAACACCCCCAGCAACGCCCCAAACCGCCAGTCCCGACGGACCGCCCACAGCCACACGGACATGACGATGGCGAGGATCGCGGTCCACCACAACAGCGGGTTACCTACGTTGAGAATGGCCTGCGAGCACTCCTCTACAACGCAACCCTCAGATCCCAGCCCGGGAGCCTCGTAGTAGTAGGCCGTGGGCCGCCCCAGAATCAGCCACAGCCACGGCAACGCCTCATAGTCGTGGGGATCTCCCAGTCCGCTGTGAAAATTGTAGTTCTCCACGTGATACGTCCACAGTGAGCGCAGGGATGCCGGCAACCACAGCACTCCCTCTCCAGGGTATTCCACAGCCCAGTTGCGATAGGCCCCGTCTGGCGAAGCGAACCAGCTGGCCCATGTGGCCAGGTAGACCGCCAGGCTCGTGCCCACCACGGCGACAAACGCGGGCACCCCGTCTTTGAGCACCCCGGCGAGGACCCAGTGCCGGATCCCAGCGGTGCGGCGTGCGTTGAGATCCCACAACACCGTCAGGACTCCTAGACCGGCTACAAGAAACAAGGCGTTCCACTTTACACCGAGTGCCAGGCCACAAGCCGCCCCCGCAGCAATCCGCCACCATCGCACTCCCAGCCACGGGCCCCATTCAAACCGGCGCAACAGTTCATCCTCCGGCATGCGGGCGGCCTCCTCGGGGGGCACGCCCAGCCGCGCGGCCAACCGCCTCCGCCCGTCTGAGCGGTCCATGAGTAACAGGACGAAGGCCAGCAGCACGAAGAACATTAGGAACACGTCCAGCAATGCGAGCCGAGACTGGACCAGGTGAAGTCCGTCCACCGCAGTGAACAGGCCGGCGAGCGTCGCAACCGTCGCGGAGCGGAAGAGCAACCACCCGGCCATACAGACCAGGACAATCGACAACGTCCCGAAAAGAGCTGCGGCGAACCGCCAGCCGAAGGGGTCGACGCCGAAAAGCCATATACCGGCGGCAATCAACCACTTCCCCAGTGGTGGATGGGCAGGATTGGCTGCCTGGGGTAGCGCCTCGGGGGGCGTCCCCACCGCGAACAGCTCGTCAGGTTGTTCTTCCTCCGGTGGCCATTCGCGTTCATAACCGTGAAGGAACACCGAGTACGCGTCCTTGACGTAGTATGTCTCGTCGAAAACGATGCCATCCGGGTGGGAGAGGTGCCAAAAGCGCAACACGCCACCAAGCAACACCACCAACAACGGCGCCAGCCATATGAGGCGGGACGCTGGAGCCGCTGCCTGAAGGAGACGCGCCCGCAGGACGTCTAGGACGACGAACTCACGCAACCTAGTCACCGAAGGCAGCGGACGGGGTGCCAAGGTGAGGGCTGAGATCAGCCTCGGGGAATTCACGTTGTCAGGATAGGCGGATCCCTTCATGGAACCACAAGGCATTCCGTTTGATGAAGACGTGGCTCAAGAGATCCGTTTGCTGAACCCTAGAGTGGAGCCGTGAACACGGAACCCCAAGACGCCCTGCCCACAACTCGCGACGCCTCGCCGCACGACGCCGGATCCGACGCCGAGTTCAACGCGGGGACCGTGGTCCTGGCGGGCACCCCGATCGGCAACCTAGGCGACGCCCCGCCCCGGCTGCGGGCGGCGCTCGAGACCGCGGACGTGCTCGCCGTGGAGGACACCCGGCGGCTGCGCCGGCTCACCGCCGGGCTCGGGGTCACCACGCGCGGGCGGGTGCTCACCCACCACGAGCACAACGAGGCGGGCCGGGTCGCCGAGCTGCTCGACGCCGTCCGTGCCGGCGGCACCGTGCTGGTCCTCTCCGACGCCGGGATGCCCACCGTCTCCGACCCCGGCTACCGGCTCGCGGAAGCCGCGGCCGCCGAGGGCCTGACCGTCACCGCGATCCCCGGTCCCTCGGCGGTGCTCATGGCGCTGGCCGTGTCCGGTCTGCCCACGGACCGGTTCACGTTCGAGGGCTTCCTGCCGCGGAAGTCCTCGGAGCGCGCCGCGCGGCTGGCCGAGCTCGCCGGCGAGCGCCGCACCATGGTCTTCTACGAGGCCCCGCACCGGCTCGAGGTCATGCTCACCGCGCTGCGGGACGCGTTCGGACCCGGCCGCCGGGCGGTCGTCGCCCGGGAGCTCACCAAGCTGCACGAGGAGGTCGTGCGGGGCTCGCTCACCGAGCTCCTCGACTGGTGCGGGCAGGGGCAGGTGCGCGGGGAGATCGCCGTCGTCGTCGCCGGTGCCCCCGCCCCCGAGGCCGCACGCCCCGAGGACCTCGTGGCCGAGGTCGAGGCGCTCGTGGCCGCCGGGACCCGGCTCAAGGACGCCGCCGGCCGCGTCGCCGAGCGCACGGGCGTGGGCAAGCGGGAGCTCTACGAGACGGTGCTGGCCGCGCGCAAGGGCTAGCGGCGGGCCGATCCGGACGCCGCCTCACAGCCGGGCGCCGCCCCAGTGAGACCGAGTTGACCGAGGGCACCGGGCCGCGACACGGTGCCGAAACATGGCCCGGCCAGACTCGGACGTGCCGGGAGCCGGGCACGTGCCGCGCGGGCCCCGGCATCCTCCTGTCCGTCCAGCAACGGAGCCATGCCATGTCCTATGTGATGCCCGCCGACTTCGTCACGAAGATGATCGACGCCGGAGCGGCGAAGGCCAACATGTCCACCCGCGACACCCTGATCCGCGCGTTCATGGCCGGCGCCATCCTCGCGCTCGCCGCGGCGTTCGCGGTCACCGTGACCGTGCAGACGGGCCAGCCGCTGCTCGGGGCCGTGCTCTTCCCGGTCGGGTTCTGCCTGCTGTACCTGCTGGGCTTCGACCTCCTGACCGGCGTGTTCACCCTGGTGCCCCTGGCGCTCATCGACAGGCGGCCGGGCGTCACCGTCCGCTCGATGCTGCGCAACTGGGGCCTGGTGTTCACCGGCAACTTCGCCGGCGCGTTCGTCGTGGCCCTCCTGATGGCGATCATCTTTACCTACGGCTTCTCCCTGCCCCCGGACGAGGTCGGCCGCCAGATCGGGGAGATCGGCGAGGGCCGGACCGTCGGCTACGCCGAGTTCGGCGCCGCCGGGATGCTGACGCTGTTCGTCCGCGCCGTGCTGTGCAACTGGATGGTCTCCACCGGGGTGGTCGCCGCGATGATGTCCACCAGCGTCTCCGGCAAGGTGATCGCGATGTGGATGCCCATCATGCTGTTCTTCTACATGGGCTTCGAGCACTCGATCGTCAACATGTTCCTGTTCCCCTCCGGCCTGCTGCTCGGCGGCGACTTCTCGGTCATGGACTACCTCGTGTGGAACGAGATCCCCACCGTGCTCGGCAACCTGGTGGGCGGGCTGACCTTCGTGGGGCTCACCCTGTACGCCACCCACGCCCGCACCGGGGCTCCCCGTACCCGGCCCGCCCTGCCGGAGGATCGCGTCCCGGTCGCGTGAGCGCGGCATCCCAGCTCCTCCAGCCGCCCCGAGTCCCCCGGGCGCTCGGCGTTCGGCCGCCGGTCCTCAGCGGCGGGTCGTCACCGACCGGGGGAGCCACCGGGCGCGCCGTGCCCCGGGCCCGCCGCGCTCGGTGAGACCTGCCCGCAGCGCCGTGACGTCCTCCGGGCCGGCCTCGGGGAACCACGCCGCGGTGCCCGGCGCGTAGAGGGCCCGCTCGACGTCCCGGCCGAGCCGCCCCAGCGGCGCCGCGGCGGCCGGCACCACGGTGCCGAGCCGGTCGACGTAGGCCCTTGGCGTCTCCGCGGCGGCGCGGCCCAGCCCGTGGTCGACGCCGAGGTCCTCGACCTCCGCCCACCCCGCCAGGGCCCGCTGCGCCGTCGGGGCCCGCTCGTCGCCCAGCACCTGCATCCGGCGCCGGCGCCGCCGGGACCGGAGGAGCCGGGGGAGGGCGGTCAGCAGGCCCAGCAGCGCGGCGGCCAGGATCCCGCCCACCCAGGGCAGCCACGCGGCCGGGCCGGTGTCCTGCTCGGGCTCCGGGACCGCGGGGGCCTCCGGGGTCGGCACGGCGGTCGGCTCGGCGGAGGGCGCGTCCTCGTCGGGGCTGTCCGCCGTGCTCGCCGGGGTGGGGGCGTCGGTCGGCTCACCGGTCGGCTCACCGGTCGGCTCCGCGGTGCCCTCGCCCTCCTGCGACTGACCGTCCCCGTCCTGCGGCCCCTCGGCGGCGTAGCCGGGGAGGTCGCCGGTGCCGGGGGTCGGCTCGAAGCGCACCCACCCGGAGCCCTCGAACCACAGCTCCGGCCACGCGTGCGCGTCCCGGGGCAGGACCGCGAACGGGCCAGGGTCCGCCGCGTCCCCGAACGGATCGCCGGCGCCGGAGTCCGTGGCCGGGAGGTAGCCGACCGCCACGCGGGCGGGGATGCCGAGCTCCCGGGCCATGACGGCCATGGCCGGGGCGAAGTGCCCGGCGTAGCCCGTGCGCACGGCGAGGAACTCCTCGAGGGAGGCCATGCCGCCGGCGTCGTAGCCCTGCTCGAGCGGGGCGTCGACGTCGTAGCGGAACTCGTCCGAGCGCAGCCACTCCTGCAGGGCCAGCGCCTGGTCGAAGGCGGTGGGAGCGTTCCCCGCCTGCTCCCGGGCGGCGTCCCGCAAGGCGGCCGGGGTCTCGCCGGGCAGCTCGCGGAACGGGGCGAGCTCCGGGGAGTCCGGTGCGGCGGCGGCCTCGCGCAGCTGCGCGGAGGTGGGTTCGGGCACGATCGAGCGGACCTCGTAGGCGGTGCCCGCCGGCGGGACCTGCTCGCCGTGCACGGTGAGGTCCCGGGGGCTCCAGGCCCAGTCGCCGTTCCCGAGCCCCGCCACGTCCACGGGCGCCCACGGCAGCGGCAGCCAGCGCTCGGACCAGTCCCGCAGCTCCACGGCGGTGCTGCGCTCGGGACCGTTGCCCACCGGGTGCAGCGGGGTGGGCCCCAGGTCGTCGAGCTCGGGGTCCAGGCCGGTGGCGTCCGGGAACCACTCCGCCCCGGAGAAGTCGGCGAGGGTGAGCACCCGCAGCAGCTCGGGCTCGTCCGTGCTCGTCGTGTACTGCAGTCGTGGCAGCTGCTCCGCGGAGCGCAGGTCCTGTCCCACGGCGCGCAGCGGGCCCACCCCGGAGGCGCGCTCACCGGCCGGACCGCTGCCCTGGGGGAACGCGCCGTTGACGAAGCCGGGCACCAGGCCCGGCACGAGCAGGGTCACCGCGAGCACGCCGGCGCCCACCACGAGGGCCCGCGGCCAGCTGCCCGGGGCCGCGGCGGTGCGGGGCTCCCGCACCGCTCCGAAGCGCCGTCCGCCGCCGAGCAGGACCAGGGCGGCGAGCACGGCGGCCGCCGTCCCGGCCGCGCCCACGCTCTCCGGCAGCACCAGGGCGGGCACCACCAGCAGCGCCAGCACGCCGAGCGCGCTGACCCCCGGCAGCCGCAGCGCCACGAGCACGGTGTCCACGAACAGGGTCACGACGCCCGCCGCGAGGGCGGTGACGAACGCGAGCGCCGCGGCCTCCGGATACGGGGCGGGCCGCTCCGCGACGATCCCGGCGGCCTCCCGCCACAGCTCCGCGCCGAGGGCCATGCTCCCGGGGGTGGGCACGAGGCCGAGCAGGGCCGGTTCGCGCAGGAACAGCACCGTGAGCGCGAGAGTCAGGGCGCCGGCGCCGAACAGGGGTGCCAGCGGGCCCGGCAGCCGCAGCACCCGGGAGGTCGTGGTCGCGGCGACCACGGCGAGGGCGGTGAGCAGGGCCCCGGGGACCCAGCCCGCGCCGTCGAGGACGCCGGTCAGCGCCACGAGCGACAGCCCGACCGCCACGAGGACCGTGCCGGCCAGGCCCAGGACGGCGCGCAGGGGGCGGCGGCCCGTCCCGGGAACCTCCCTCGGCTCGGCGGTCTCCGTCGGCGGGGACGACACGGGGGCGCGGACGGCGGCGCTCACCGGAGGGCCCCGGCCGATCGGGCCCCGCTGCCCAGCTGCGCCCACGCGTCCTCGGGCGCGGCGGACGCGGGCACGACGACGACGGACCAGCCCGCCGCCTCGAGCACGCCCGCCCCGTCCGGGACCGATCCCGGGGAGGAGGTCACCAGCACCGCGCTGCCCGCGGCCGCCCGCTGCGTGCCGCGCAGGACCTGCTCTGCCGCCGCCGCGGGGAGGTCTCCGGACACCAGGAGCACGGGGTGGACCAGGCCGTCGCGGTCGAACCGGTCGGCCAGTGCGTCCCCCACGGGTCCATCGCTCGCGGTTCCAGCGGGCACCGTGCCGCCGGCCGTCCTCTCCCGGGGTGGGGGCTCGGGGCGGACCCGGGCCAGCCCGTGCCGGGCGTCCTCGGCGCCGTCGTCGGTGACGGCGGTGGCGCGGGTGCGGGCGGGAGCGGCGTCGTCGTCGTCCTCCCCGCCCCGGGGCAGGGGGCGTCCGAAGGTGTCGAGAGCGTGTACGGCGGTCTCGCGCTGGGTGAGGTGCTCGAGCACGGCGGCGCTGAAGGACACGGCCCACTCGAACTCGGCGGTGCTGGGGAGCACGCCGGCCCACAGGCGCTGCCCGGGCCAGGAGGTCTCGTCGCGGTCCAGGACCAGGGTGAGACGGCGGGTGCTGCGGGGGTCCTCCTGACGGACCATCAGCTGGCCGTGCTTGGCGGAGGCCGCCCAGTGGACCCGCCGCATCGGATCGCCGTGCCGGTACTCCCGGGTGGTGACGTTGTCCGGGCCCGGTTGCGGCTGCGCCGTCCTGGACGGGTCGGTGCCGGACTCCCGCAGCCGGTCGGCGCTGATCTCCGGCAGTTCCACGGCGTCCGGGGCCACGTGCAGGGACGTGCGCTCGGAAGCGTCGAGCAGCTCGGCGGCGAGCCCGAACGGGTCGGCGACCCGCACCGTGGCCGGCCCCAGGGCGTACACGCCGCGGCGGCGGGGGCGGACGGTGTAGGCGGCAGGCTCCCCGCCGGCCTCCACGCTCAGCTCACGGTCCCCGCCCAGCGGCTCCGGCACCGTCTCGTGCACGGCGACCGCCCCGGTGACCGTGCCGCCGCGCCGGGTCCGGTGCCGCACGCGCAGCCGCACCACGGCGGAGTCCCCGGCCGTCACGAGCGCCGGGTCCACGCCGCGCTTGAGCAGCACCCTCGGCTTCACCACGTACAGGGACAGCGCCGCGAATAGGGGAGCCCCGCCGAGGAACAGGGCCAGCGCCAGCACGTCCTTGCGGCCCAGCCAGGTGGCCAGCAGCAGGCAGAGGGCGCCCGCCCCCAGGAAGGCCCAGCCGCGCCCCGTGAACCGGGCGCGGGAGTCCACGGGCTGCTCCGCCCGCTCGCCCTCGGCCGTCCGCTCCGGCCGGCGCCTCATCGGGTCCGGGGGGTGTGCTCGGCCGGGATCCGCACCTCGTCCAGCACCGCCCGCACCAGCTCCTCGGCGGAGTCGGTGCCCGCGCGGCGGTCCAGGATCAGGCGGTGGGCGAGCACCGGCACCGCGACCGCCAGCACGTCGTCGGGCAGGACGTACTCCCGGCCGCTCAGGGCGGCCTCCGCGCGGGCCGCGGCCTGCAGCTGGAGCAGGGCCCGGGGGCTGGCGCCCAGCCGGATCTGGGGGTGCGAGCGGGTAGCCTGGCCCAGGGCCACGATGTAGGCGCGCACCGCGTCCGAGACGTGGATGCCGCGCACGTGCGCCACCAGACGGGCCGCGTCCTCGAGGGAGACCACCGGCCGCAGGCCTTCCAGCGGGGAGCCGCCGCCGTGGTCGGTGAGCATCGTCATCTCCGCCGCGGTGTCCGGGTAGCCCATCGAGATCCGGGCCGTGAACCGGTCCCGCTGCGCCTCCGGCAGCGGGAAGGTGCCGTCCATCTCCACGGGGTTCTGCGTGGCCACCACCATGAAGGGGGTCGACAGCCGGTAGGTGGTGCCGTCCGCCGTGACCTGTCCCTCCGCCATGCACTCGAGCAGCGCGGACTGGGTCTTGGCCGACGCCCGGTTGATCTCGTCCCCGATCACCACGTTGGCGAACACCGGGCCGGGCTTGAACTCGAACTCGCGTCGGGCCTGGTCGTAGACCGACACGCCCGTGATGTCCGTGGGCAGCAGGTCCGGGGTGAACTGCACGCGCGCGACCGTCCCGCCGACCGCAGTGGCCAGCGTGCGCGCCAGCATGGTCTTGCCCACGCCCGGTACGTCCTCGACCAGCAGGTGCCCCCCGGCCAGCAGCACGCTCAGGGCCGTGCGCGCCGCCTCCGGCTTGCCGTCGATCACCGTGTTGATCCGGTCCAGGATCGCCTGCGTGTACTGGGGGAAGGACTCCATGGGCTCCTCGGCTTCCTGCTCGCGTCTGCTGCTCCCAGTATGTCTGCCCGGGCCCAGCTCGTAGATTGGACCGTGCCCGCGTGTTCCCCGCTCTGTTCCCCGTCCTGTTTCCCGGCCAGTTGCCGATCTGTTCCCCGTCCTGTTCCCCGAGACCTCCTGAGGTGCCGCCCGTGACCGACCCCAACGCCACCCTCCTCGCCGCCTCCCTGTGGCCGGACCCCGCCGCCCGGCCCGCTCCCGCCCCGGGCGCGGTCCCCGCCGCCTACGAGCCCGAGCACTACGCCGTGCCCGAGGACGTCCCCGCCGGGGAGGGCACCCGCCGCCGTTCCGCCCAGGCCGACGACGGGCGCCGCCGCAACCTCGCCTACCCGCCCGCACCGGAGCCGCTGCCGCACCCGGTGGCCGACAACCACACCCACCTGGACCTGCAGGACGGCCAGGTCCAGGTCTCGGTCCGGGACGCCGCCGACGCGGCCGCCCTCGCCGGGGTGGGCGGGCTCGTGCAGGTCGGCTGCGACGTCCCCTCCTCCCGCTTCGCCGTGGCCGCCGCCCAGGCCGACCCCCGCGTGCTGGCCGCGGTGGCGCTGCACCCCAACGAGGCGCCAAAGCTCGCGGCCGCCGGGACCCTCGACGAGGCGCTCGCGGAGATCCGGGCGCTGGGGGAGCACGAGCGGGTCCGGGCCTTCGGCGAGACCGGTCTCGACTACTACCGCACCGAGGGGGAGGGGCGGGATCACCAGAAGCGGTCCTTCCGGGAGCACATCCGCTTTGCGAAGGAGACCGGCAAGGCGCTGCAGATCCACGACCGGGACGCCCACGCCGACGTCGTCGCCGTCCTGCTCGAGGAGGGCGCCCCCGAGCGCACCGTGTTCCACTGCTTCTCCGGGGACGAGGAGCTCGCGCGCACCTGCAACGAGCACGGCTGGTACATGTCCTTCTCCGGGACCGTCACCTTCAAGAACAGCCACGACCTCAAGGCTGCGCTGCGCACCGCCCGCCCGGAGCTGGTGCTCAGCGAGACCGACGCGCCGTTCCTCACCCCGCACCCCTACCGGGGCCGGCCCAACGCCAGCTACGTGGTCAACTACACGGTGCGCGGCATGGCCGGGATCCTGGAGCAGGAGCTGGCGCCCCTGTGCGAGCGCCTCTGGGCGAACACGGTCGAGGTCTACGGGCCCTTCTGACCCGCCAGGCTCCCTCTCCTCCAGAAAGTCCCCCGCCTCTCCTTCCCCCCTGACCGCCGAACCCCAGTACTCCGTCGAGCCCCCAGGGTCCGGTTACTCCGTCGAGCCCCCAGGGTCCGGCCGCTTTCTGACGCCGAGTCCCCACCTCCCGACGCCCCCACGCGTCGAGCCCCCAGGGTCCGGCCGCCCTCTGTTGTCGAGTCCCCACCTCCCGGCGCGTTCACGCGCCGAGTCCCCAATGCGTTCGCATTTCCCCAGGAAGTTCCTGGGGAAATGCGAACGCATTGGGGACTCGGCGGTACGGCGGAGGTGTGGCGGCGGTGCGATGGGAACCAGCGGCAATGCAGCAGGGAGCAACGGAGTCAGCGGGTGGATGCCGAGCGGCGCAGCGCGGCCTCGATCCGGTCGACGGTCGCGGCGGGGGTGCGTACGACGTCGTGCCACCCCACCCGGATGACGGTCCACCCCCGTTCCTGGATCTCGACCTCGCGCCGCCGTTCGTTGCGGATCACGGCGGCGGGGTCGTCGCCGTACTTGCCCTCGCCGTCGAACTCGAGAACCAATCGGTGCTCGGGCCACGCGAAGTCGGCCCGGTAGGTTCCCGTCCGACCTACGATCACCCACTGCAGCTCCGGCGCCGGCAGGACGGACTCCGCCAGCATGAGCCGGGTGAGCGTCTCACCCACGGACTCGGAGTGCGTGTCCATGGCGTCCAGCACGCGCCGGGCTCTGCGCACGCCGCGACGGCCGGCCCACTCCGGCAGGCGCTCCTCCAGCCGGGACCGCGTGACACCGAATCGGTGCCCCTGGTCCGCCAGGACCACGGCGTCGGGGAAGGGCAGCAGCCGGGCGCAGTCCAGCAGTGTTCTTTCGCCCGTGGTGGCGCGCAGGCCCTCGACTGTGACGATGTCGGCCTCCGGCAGCTGCTCCTGGTGCCTCACGACGCCGGCGTACCCGTTGTGGGTTCCCCGCCCCGGCCGGGTGAGGGTGTGCAGGCGGGCCGGGACGCGCCGGAGGTCCAGGCCGTGCACCACGGCGGCCGAGGCGAGACAGAAGATCGGCGGCACGGTGGCAGCCCGGCTGAGCGCCCGGTGCCTGAGCAGCGCCTGCTGCTCGGGTCTGAGCCGCAGATAGGCGTCCGACGTCGTGAAGTAGCCAGGGTGGACCCGGTGGAGCTCTCCGTCGCGGAGGCGGCGCCGGATCTCGTGGCCGCTGAGGCCGGTGTCGTGCAACTGGGTGAGGCTCATGAGGTCAGTCATCATGGCCCGTTGATAGCTCCGACGGAGGCCCAATGGGTCGGCCCCCGCCGTGACCGGGGAGAGAAACGCGAGTCGGACGCGCAGCCCAGCGATGTGGAGTGGAGATGGTATTTCTGCCGAATCCCCAATGCGGTCGCACATCCCCAATGCGGTCGCACATCCCCAATGCGGTCGCATGTCCCCATGCGGATTCGTGGGGACATGGCACAACATGGGGGGCTCGCCGCCCAAGGGAGCTGAAACATGGGGACTCGGTGGCACGGGGACGGGCGTGTGGGAATTCGCCGAAACCGAGGCGGCAGAGGGCGCCTGCACATGGGGCCTCGGCGCCAGCGGAGGCTCGAGTGCGGGGACTCGGCGGCAGGGGGTTCGGGTGTGGGGACTTGGCGGTAGGGGGCTCGGGTGCGGGGACTCGGCGTCGGTGCGGGCTCGGGTGTGGGGACTCAGTGGCAGGGGGTTCGGGTGTGGGGACTCGGCGGCAGCGGGCTCGGGTGGGTGGACTCGGCGAGAGAAGCGGCAGCGGGGTGGCGGGGCGGGCGGCCGATACGATGTCCCGGTGACAGAATCCACCGCGCCAGAGCCCGCCGCCCGCGCCCTGCTGGGCCCCGCGGAGATCCGGGCGCTCGCCGAGCAGCTCGGGATCCGGCCGACCAAGACGCTCGGCCAGAACTTCGTGATCGACCCCAACACGATCCGGCGGATCATCGCCGCCGCGCGGCTGGGCGAGCACGAGACCGTGCTCGAGGTGGGGCCGGGCCTGGGCTCGCTGACCCTCGGGCTGCTGGACGCCGCCGAGCGGGTCGTGGCCGTGGAGATCGACCCCCCGCTGGCGGCGCAGCTGCCTCACACGGTGGAGCGCCTGCGCCCTGGGCTCGCGGGCCGGCTGACCGTGCTCGAGCAGGACGCCATGCGCGTGGAGGAGCTGCCCGCCCAGCCGACCGCCCTGGTGGCGAACCTGCCCTACAACGTGGCCGTCCCGGTGCTGCTGCATCTGCTGGCCCGCTTCCCCTCGATCCGCCGCGGGCTGGTCATGGTGCAGGAGGAAGTCGCGGACCGGCTGGCCGCGGCGCCGGGCTCCAAGGTCTACGGGGTGCCGTCGGTCAAGGCCTCCTGGTACGCGGAGGTCACGAAGGCGGGGACCATCGGGAAGAACGTGTTCTGGCCGGCCCCGAAGATCGCCTCGGGGCTGGTGCGCTTCGTGCGCCGCGAGCAGCCGGTGGCGGACGTGGACCGGGAGCTGGTCTTCGCCGCGGTGGACGCGGCCTTCGCGCAGCGGCGCAAGACCCTGCGGGCCGCTCTGGCCGGGTGGGCCGGCTCCGCCGCGGCGGCGGGGGAGATCCTCGAGGCGGCCGGGATCGACCCGGGGGAGCGCGGCGAGAAGCTGGACGTCCACGGATTCGCCCGGATCGCGCAGGCCGGTGCCGCCGCGGGACTGACCGCCGGGGTGCGCGGCGCATGACCACGAGGCAGCTCGCGGAGCGCGCCGGTGCGCCCGGCAAGGTCAACCTGTTCTTCGCCGCGGGCCCGCCCCGCCCGGACGGCTATCACGACGTGGCGAGCCTGTACTGCGCGGTCGGCACGGGGGAGACCGTGACGGCCACGCTCACCCGGGGTGACGGCACCACCGTGGGCGTGGCGGCGGTCCCCGGCTCGCTCGTGGCCCAGCAGCTGGTCCGCGGGACGTTCTGCCTGCACGCGGTGCCGACCGACGGGTCCAACCTGGCGGTCCGAGCCGCCGAGGCCGTGCTCGCGCGCTTCCCACCGCTGGTGGGCGGTCTGCACCTGCAGATCGACAAGGCCGTCCCCGTGGCCGGCGGCATGGGCGGGGGCTCCGCGGACGCCGCGGCGGCACTGGTCGCCGTGAACCGGCTCGCCGCCCGCGTCTCGGGAAGCCCAGCGCTCGACGACGACGCGCTGCTGGAGCTCGCGGCCGGTCTCGGCGCCGACGTGCCGTTCGCGCTGACGGGCGGGGCGGCGGTCGGCACCGGGACAGGCGCCCGGCTGCGCCCGGTGGCGGTCGGAGCGCCGATGCACCTGGTCCTCGTGGCGGCGGAGGCGGGTCTGTCGACGCCCGCCGTCTACGCCGAGCTGGACCGCCTGCGGGCGGACGGCGACGTCCCGCCGCCGCGGCTGCCGGCGAGGCTCGAGGAGCGCCTGGGCACCGGCGCGGCGGACGAGCTGGCCCCTCTGCTGGCCAACGACCTGCAGCCCGCGGCCCTCTCCCTCGCGCCGGAGCTGGAGCCCGTACTGGCCGCGGGCGCGGCCGCCGGCGCCCTCGCGAGCTTCGTGTCCGGATCCGGTCCCACCGTGGCGCACCTGGTGGCGGACGCCGCCGCGGCCGAAGACCTCGCGGACGTGCTCAGGGGCCAGGGAGCGCCCGCTCTCGCGGTGCGTGCTCCCTGATCCCTGGCTTCCGGCCGCCGGCGCCTGGATCGGACCTGACCTCCCGGGTTCAGGCGGCGCCGGCGGACGATCAGCGGTGCTGCGGCCGGGCCTCCTGGGCCGGTGCAGCGTCCGTGCCCGGGCGTGCCTGGCGCTGCACGACGAACGCGGGGACCACCGCGGCGCCGCGGCCGCTGAGCCGCTCGAACCGCTCCTGGAACCGGCGCAGCCGGCCCCGGGGCTCCACGGCCAGCACCACGCCGTCCACCCGGTCGGTCAGGGCGGCGAGCTCGGCGGCACCGGCGCGCGGTGGGACCGTGGCCACGAGCAGCGAGGGCGTGGTCACGTCCATGCCCAGCCAGTCGGTGTCGGCCAGCGGGCCCACGGCGTCCGTGAGCGTGTGGGCGTCCACGACCTCCACGGTCCCGCCCCAGGAGGAGACCACGGCGTCCAGGGCCTGGACGACGACGCTGGCCTGTCCGGGCAGGGCCGAGTGCACGGCGATCCGGGAGCCGGACCGCGGCACCGCGCGGTCCTCGTCCTGGGAGAGCCGGCGCAGCAGCTCGAGCGCGCCGTCCTCGTCCTCCGCCGAGTTCAGCACCACGACGGGCGAGCCGGTGGTGTCGGCGAGCCGGTCGGGACGGCGGACGCTGCGGTCGGCCCGCTCCCGGAACGCGCCGGCGAGGGCGCCGAGGACCAGTCCGCCGACCAGGCCGCCGGCGATGAAGAGCGGGATGCCGGCGGAGGAGGGCTCCTGCGGCGGCGTGGCCTCGCTGATCACGCGGCCCGGCGTCGGGGCGATGAGGGCGAGGGCGGTGCGCTGCTCGCGCAGCTGCCGGAGGCTGGAGGAGTCGTCGTCGCTGCGCTCGAGGCCGGCGATGGACTTGTCGATGCGCTGCAGGGTGTCGTCGGCGGTGGTCTGCACGTCCTCGCCGCGGTCGGCGAGGTAGGCGGTGGCCAGGGCGTTGGCCCGCTCGGCGGCCTGGTTCGGGTCCTCGGCGGTGACCGTCACCCGGAGCACCTGGGTGTCGTCCGGGGCGGTGGTCGAGAGCCGCTCGAGCAGGTCCTCGGCCAGCGCGGGGTCGGCCTCCTCGACGGGGACGTCCTGCAGCAGGGCGGCGGCCCGCAGGGTGATGCGCTGCGACGCCATCGTGGCCATCTCCGTCTGCATCTCGACGTCGTCGTAGCCGGAGTCGCCCGTGAGCGGGTTCACCGCGCTCGGGGTGACCGTCATCGAGGCGGTCGCCTGGTAGGTCGGCGGCCACAGGAGACCCGCCACGAGGGCGGCGGCCAGCACGACGAGCCAGGTGCTGAGGATCGTGGGCCACCGGCGCAGGACACGGCGCCACGCCGGCGTCGGGTCCGACGGCTCCGGGCTGCGCGGCCGGGTCCGGACGGTGTCGTCCCGGGTTCGGCGCCGTTCGGAGCCGATGGTGTTCAGAGTCTCGCTCATGTGGATTTCCCCCTGGTGGATCGCGGGTCGTCTCGGAAGAAGCGGTCGTGCCCGGCGCCCGCCCCCCGGCGGATCGCCGACCCCGGCCTCGGGAAGCGCTGCCGGGTCCAGCCCGGCCGGCGGCGTCCTGATCCGATGTCGATCGATTGAAATGTTACAGATGCAAACTCATCGGGACCACAGGAGGTCCCTGGAACTGCGTGGTCTCTTCGGGCCACACGCCGCGGCGGCCGTCCCCCGGACGGCGGTGCGGCGCCGGAGCACGAGCACCGCCGCGGCGCCGGTCACGAGCAGGCCCGTCAGCGCGAGGTGGACGAGCAGGCCGGTGGTGGTGGTGCCGAGCACGGCGCGGAACAGCAGTCCGCTCCCGCCCGTGAGCACGGCCGCGGCCGCGGCGATGGCGCCCACCACGGACCAGCGCGGAGCGATGCCGAGCAGCCGCACGGACTGGAACAGGGCCAGTCCCGTGTCGGTGAGCACCGACGCCGCCCACGCCGTGGCCGCCCCCAAGAGGCCCCACTGCGGGATCAGCCAGAGGTTCAGCGCCACGGCCACGGCCAGGGCGGCGGACTTGTTCATCAGCTGCCACCGGCTGCGCCCGGCCATCAGCAGCAGGGACTGCACGCCGCCGGCCGAGACGGCCAGGAGCATGGCGGAGGCGATGACGAGCATCGCGGGATAGCCGGACTCGAAGCCCTCGCCGAAGAAGGACAGGACCACCGGCCCGAACAGCAGCAGGGTGAGGTAGAAGGGCCAAGCGCCGGCCACGAGCACGGCGGTGGTGCGGGTGAACACGGAGCGGGCGGTGGCGAGGTCGTCGACCGCGAGGGCCGCGCTGATGGACGGGCCCGTGACCATCCGCGCGGTGTGGTCGAGCATGGCGCCCACCCGGATGCACCGGTTGACCACGCCGTAGACGCCCGCCGCGGCGGGGCCCAGGAACGCGGCCACGAGGAGCACGTCGAGCCACTCGAGCAGCGCCTCGACCACCGCGGTCACGCCGCGGGCGGAGGAGAAGGACCAGAAGGCCCGCCGCTGCCGGCCGGTCTCCGGCGCGGGAGCGGCCCCGGGCCGGTCCCGCAGGTCCCGGAGGTGGCGGCGCAGCAGCAGGAGGGCGAGCACGGCGACCACGGCGACCGGCGCCGTCCACGCCGCCGTGAGGGCGAGCAGCCCCCCGCCGGCGACGACGACGGCGAGCACGCCGAGCACGCGCAGCGAGGGCAGCACGACGTTCTGGAGGAAGGAGAAGGTCGGCACCCGGTGCAGCCCGCGCAGGGCGCCGAAGGCGAGATTGAGCACGGCGCCCAGCACGAGGAAGGGCGCCGCCAGCAGCACGGCGGGGCCCACGCCGTCGGGCAGCACCCCGGGGAGGGCCGTGAGCACGGCCGCGGTGGCGGCGACGCCCGCGGCGAGCACGAGCACCGGCCGGCCCGCGATCCGCAGCACCGCGGGCACCGCGGAGCCCTGGCCCCGGGCGGTGAGGGCGGGGACCGCCCGCACCAGCCCGGTGTCGGCGCCGAAGGTGGACAGGGTCGTGGCGATCGCCAGCACGGCCACCACCTGGAAGAACTGGCCGGCCGCTGCCGCGCCCGAGGCGTTGGAGACCACCAGGGTGGCGGTGAAGGCGAGCCCCGCGCCGGTGACCACGAACGCGAAGGTCAGCGAGCCCGTGCGCGCCAGCGGCTGCGGGGTCACAATCCCTCCCCGTAGCGCCGGGAGCGCAGCAGCACGGCCAGGCTCAGGCTGATCAGGATGAACTGCACCGCGTCGAGGCCGTAGTAGGTGAAGAACAGGCACGCGGCCACGGGCGCGGAGTGCACGAGCAGCCCGGTGGTGGTGCGGACCTTCAGGGTCATCAGCGTGGTCCCGTGCAGGTAGGCCACGAACAGGCCCAGGCCCACGAGCCCGTAGCAGAACATCAGGGTCCAGACGTAGCCCTGGGTGCCCATCTCGATGCCGACGGTCTCGTCGTACAGGGGAGCCCCGTAGCCCAGCAGGGGCGAGTCCAGGGTGGCCAGGAAGGTGTCCCGGTACAGGTCGGAGCGCGTGCCCGTGCTGTCGCTGTACTCCTGGCGGCCCATGATCCGCTGGACGGAACCGCTGGCCACGAGCCACCCGCCGACGGCGGCCACGCCCGCGACCCCGGCCAGGGCGACCCCGATCCGGCCCCGCAGGACCATCCGGACCATCACGTACCCGAGCGCCACCGCGATGCCGAGGAACATGCCCCGGTTGGTCGTGGCCACGGCCGGGGCGAGCGAGGCCACCAGCCCGGCCACGATCAGCAGGTGCCGGGCGCGGAACCGGACGGTGGTGAGGTAGGCGAGCACCAGGGGCGTGAGGAGCACGAACCCGGAGCCCCACCCGTTGGTGTACGGGAACGGGGCGGCCGGCCGGTTGTAGGGCTCGGGCGCGCCCCAGGGCAGCTGGACCTCGGCCAGGGGCGGGAAGAAGAAGTTCTGCACGAGCGCGTTGGAGGTGATGCCCTCCGGCAGCAGCAGGCCGATCGGGGTGGTCAGCCGCGCCTCGGGGATCACGAACGTCAGCAGGCCGAGCCCCACGAGCGTCGCCCATGCGACCACGGCGGCCCGCAGGAACCGCCGGTGGTCCAGGGTCTCCCGGGCGTTCCAGTAGTAGACGACGTAGACCAGCGCGGCGAAGACGTTCACCCAGCGCAGCGCGAAGCCCATCCAGGAGCCGAGGCCCTCGATCTGCACCGAGCTCGCCGCCATCCACAGCAGGAACACCACGAGCAGCCACGCCGGCCACGGGACCGTCACCGAGCGGTGGAGCACGAGCAGGAAGAGCATGACCACGGCGAGCAGCGCCGGGGCGAACTGCAGGGCGCCGGAGGCCCAGATCAGGGGCAGCCCCCAGAACAGGACCAGCAGCGGCCAGGCGGGCAGGGCGCCGGTGCTGCGGCGGACCGGGGCCGGCCGCACCACCGAGGGGCTCAGGAGCGCCACGGCGGCCTCACACGCCTCTGCCGAAGAAGGACACGGCGTTCTGCAGCCGCTCGGCGCTGACCGCTCCGGTCGCCACGGCCAGGGCGCCCCACGCCCGCAGCTGCCCGCGGTCCCGGCGCAGCGCGGCCCGCGCCCACCGCACCGCCTCCCGGCGGTCGCCGCGGGCGGCGTGGGCGAAGGCCACCTGTCCCGCCATCAGGGCCGTGCCCCGGTCGGAGCTCTCGAACTCGGGGAACTTGCGCAGCATGTAGGTCAGGGCGCCGGCCATGTCCCCCCACTGCTGGCGGAAGAAGGAGGGCCGGTCCCAGCGCACGGTCAGCACGGTCTCGGGCACGGAGTGCACCGGGGCGTGCCGGGCCAGGCGCAGGAGCAGGTCGTAGTCCTCGCCGTAGGAGGAGGGCAGGTCCTCGTCCACGAGACCCACGGGCCCGTACAGGTCGGCGCGGCGGCAGATCAGCGCGGAGGGGTGGATCTCCATCATCCGGTCGGCCAGCAGCTCCGGGAAGGAGGCCACGGCCTGCGGGACGCGGTGGATGGTGCGCTCGTGGGAGACGATGTCGATCGCCCCGGCGATCGCCGAGGCCTCCGGGTGCCGGTGCCAGTGCGCCACCTGCCGGGTGAGCTTGCGCGGGGCCCACACGTCGTCGTCGTCGCAGAACGCGATGATCTCCCCGGTGGCCGCATGGATACCGGTGTTGCGGGCGCCCACCAGGCCCGGCGAGCGGGTGTTGGGCACGGTGAGCAGGTGCACGCCGGCCGGGACGTCGACGTCGGCGAGCGGGTCGACCTCGACGCGGTCGAAGACGACGACGACCTGCAGCGGGCCGGCGTAGTCCTGCCCGACGATCGCGCGGACCGCCTCGCGCAGCATCTCCGGCCGCCCGGCGGTGGCGATCAGGACGGACACGGACGGGTGGTCGGTGCGGAAGCCGGCGGCGGTGGTCGGGGCCGGGGCGAGGACGTCAGCGGACATGGTGGGTGCTCCTGTCGGTCGGGAGGGCGCCGGCGGCGCCGGCGTCCGGGGCGGTGTCGGCGGGCCGCGAGGTCAGCCCGAGGTACTTGCGCCGCATGGAGACCGCGCTGATCGCCGCGAGGGCGGCCAGCAGGATCGCGTAGGCGGGCAGGAAGAGCGCGGGGAGCCCCCAGAGGAGGAAGATCCAGCAGGTGACCCCCGCGTCGGTGGGCAGGTTGAGGAAGGAGCGCAGCGTCCCGCCCGCGGGCGGCCCGGCGAGGCCGCCCTTGCGCCGCAGCTGCTCGGCGAGGATCTGGCTCATGAACTGCCCGACCTCCACGAGGACGAACAGCGCGGCGAGCACCGCGAGCGCGGTGGCCGGGAACGCCTCGGGCCGCGGGTGCAGCAGGGCGGCGGCCGCCACGGCCAGGTGGAGCGCCGGGGTCCGGATCGAGTCGACCACGTGGTCGAGCCACTCCCCGGCCGGCGAGCCGGTGCCGGTGAGCCGGGCCACCTGTCCGTCGGCGGAGTCCAGGACGAAGCCGGCCGCGAGGAGCACGGCGACGACGACGCCCGTGGCCGGGGCCGGCGGGGCCGCCACGAGCACGGCCAGCCCCGCGGCGGAGAGGACCGCGCTGAGGGCGGTCACCCCGTTGGGGGTCAGCCCCGCCGCGGCGGCCCGCGCGGCGGCGTAGCGGGCCAGCGGGCGGTTCACCCACCGGGTGTACGCCGGGACCCCCTGGCCGGGCTTCTGCGCCGCGCGCAGCCCGGCCAGGGCCTCCTCGTAGCTCGGGCGCCGCCGCGGGGCGGTGGTGGAGGTGGTGCTCATCAGGCCTTCGCCTCCGTGCTGGGCACGAGCTCGAGGTCGAAGGTCGTGTCGGTGGTGTTCGTCCAGTTGGAGTGCACCTCGGCGGCGATCACGTTCTTGCCGTTGCGCAGCACGGACGCGGGGATCTCCACCACGACCGGGGCGGCCAGCGCGGTGGCCGTGCGGCGCGGCGCCAGCGCGTAGGTCCCGGGTCCCAGGTCCCCGTCCGGGAGGTTGTCGCGGACGACCTCCTTGCCGTTGACGTAGACCGCGACGGCGTCGTCGGCGCGGGTGGTGAGCGTCAGTTTCCCGTACTTCGAGGTGTCGGCCACGTCCAGGGTCCGGCGGTAGTACGTGGTGAGCGGACGCGTGCCGTCGGCCACGAGCGTGGTCCGCACCGAGGCGTCGCCCCAGCCGAGCACGGCCGAGCCCTGCTTCCACGCGGTGTCGACGAACGCCGTGCCGGCCCAGTCGTCGGCCGGCGGGTTGGCGCGGTCGTGGTGGTAACGCCAGGTGGCGCCCTCGGCGACCAGCGCGTCCGGCTCCTCGGCCGGGGGCTCCTCCGCCGCGGGCGGCGCCGGCTGCGTGCCGGGGGTGACGACCGCGGAGAGGTCGAAGGTCGCGTCGGTGGTGTTCGTCCAGTTGGAGTGCACCTCGGCGGCGATCACGTTCTTGCCGGTCTTCAGCGCCGATCCGGGCACCTCGACCACGACCGGCTCGGCCACCGCGGTGGCGGTCCGGCGCGGGGCCGTCGCGTACGTCCCGGGGCCCAGGTCGCCGTCCGGCAGGTTGTCCCGGGCGACCTCCTTGCCGTTGACGTAGACGGCCACGGCGTCGTCGGCCCGGGTCGTGAGGGTCAGCTTCGCCACTTTGGAGGCGTCGGCCACGTCCACCTCCTTGCGGTAGTACGTGGTGAGCGGGCGGGTGCCGTCGGCCACGAGCGCGGTGCTGACCGAGGAGTCTCCCCAGCCGAGCACGGCAGAGCCCTGCTTCCACGCGCCGTCGTCGAAGGCGGTGCCGGCCCAGTCCCCGGCCGGCGGGTTGGCGCGGTCGTGGTGGTACTTCCACGTCGCGCCCTCAGCGACGAGCTCGTTCGGATCGGCCGGCTCCTCGGCGGGCGGCTCCTCCGCGGGCGGCTCCTCGGCCGGGGGCTCCTCCGCCGGCGGCTCCTCCTCCGCGGGCGGCGCCGGCTGCGTGCCGGCCGTGACCACGGCGGAGAGGTCGAAGGTGGCGTCGGTGGTGTTCGTCCAGCTGGAGTGCATCTGGGCCGAGATCACGTTCTTGCCGGTCTTCAGCGCCGATCCGGGCACCTCGACCACGACCGGCTCGGCCACCGCGGTGGCGGTCCGGCGCGCGGACAGCGCCCACGGGTGGTCCTCGAGGGAGCCCTCCGCCACGTTGGAGCGGACCACTTCCTTGCCGTTGACGAAGACGGCCACACCGTCGTCGGCGCGGGTCGTGAGGGTCAGCTTGGCCACCTTGGAGGCGTCGGCGACGTCCACGGTACGGCGGAAGTGGGTGACGATCGGGCGGGTGCCGTCGGCCACGAGCGTCGTCCTCACCGCGGCGTCACCCCAGCCGAGCACGGCCGAGCCCTGCTTCCACGCGGAGTCGTCATAGTCGGTGGCAGCCCAGTTCTCACCGGGCGAGACGTCGCGGTTGTGGTGGTACTTCCACGTGGCGCCCTCGGCGATGAGGGTGCTGGTGCCGGGCTGGGGCTCGGGCTGCGGCTCCGGGGCCGGCTGCGAGCCGGCCACCACCACCGGGGTGGAGGCGGAGACGTTGCCCGCGGCGTCCGCCGCGCGCACCGCGTACCGGGCGCCGTCCACGTGCGGCACCTTGAGGCCGGTACCGGTGGCAGTGCCGATGGGCCGGTCGTTGCGCAGCACCTGGTAGGTCACGCCGGACTCGGGTGCCGCCGTCCAGGAGAGGGCGTCGGACGTGCCGTCCTGGGCGGCCTTCAGGCCCGTGGGCGCGGCCGGGGCCTTGGCGTCCCGCGGGGCGAAGCGGAGGAAGCCGCCGGACCACTGGGCGGAGCCGGAGGTGGCGACGCTGCGGTTGATGTCGCCACCGGTCCACAGGACCCCGTTGCTGTCCATGAGGGTGGCCCACACGCCCCAGCCGCCGAAGCCCTTGATCTCCGGGTTGAAGCCGGGCAGGTACTTGCCGCCGGCGGCGTCCCAGGCCCCGATGGCGTTGATCCGGTCGGCGACGGTCACGGGGAGGGTGTTGCCCCCCGCCTTGATCCACTTCGTGGCGCCGGCGTTGAACCAGTGGAAGCAGTGGCAGGCGCCGTAGACGGTGTCGTCGGTGGAGGTGATGGCCTGGATGTCCCCGCCCAGGGAGGTGATGCCCCAGGAGGTGCGCTTGAAGGTGGAGCGGTCGTAGCCGAACATCGAGTGCTCGGCGCCGCCGGCCCACACGGTGCTGCCCTGCTCGCGCACGGCGAGCTGGAAGGCCGTCTGGCCGGGGTTGGCGTAGTCCACGGCCACGGACGGCTCCCAGGTCCAGGTGTCCAGCGGGGCACCGGCGGTGGTGCGCACCGAGGCCAGGCGGAACGCCGAGGCGCCCTGGGACTGGTTGAAGTACCCGGCCGCGTAGAGCCGGTCGCCCTTCGCGGAGGCGTCGATGCTGGCCACGGTGCCGTTGAACTCGGGGTTCCAGCTCGCGTCCGGGGTGCGCGTGGAGATCTTCACGCGGGCGCCGCTGCGGGCGTAGACCCTGCCGGTGGCCTGGCCGCCGCTCAGGTGGGTGAAGGCCCCGGCGAGGTACAGGTGGTCGCCCTGCACGTCGAGCGCCCGGACCTGCAGGACGCCGTTGGTGAGGAGGTTCTCCACCTTGAGGTTCCAGGCGGTGTCGACCTTGCCGGTCGTGGCATCGAGCACCACGAAGCCGGGCGCGCTGACGCCGTTGACCGTGCTGAAGCGTCCGCCCACGGCCAGCCGGTTGTTCGGCAGCTCGGCAAGGGCCTTCACCTGGCCGTTGAAGACGGGGCGGAAGTCGGTGCGCAGCTCCCCGGAGTCGACGTCGAAGGCCGCCAGGTAGGCCTGGGCCACGCGCCCGGTGCCGCCCTGGTTGCGCTGCATCGCCTTGAAGTTGCCGCCGGTGAAGACCGTGCTCCCGATCTGCTCGAGGGCCTGCACCTCGGTGTTCATCTCGCCGTCCTGCCCGTCGGCGCGCTCCACGGCGCCCCACTTGGTGGGCTCGGCGCCGCTGTTGGGCAGGGCCCGCTGGGCGACCGCGGCGGTGCCGGAGTCGGGGATGGCCTTGCCGCTGAAGGCCTGCTGGGTGACCTTGGGTCGCAGGTACATCTGGGTGAAGGGGATGGCGCCCTTTCCGCCGGCGGCGGGCGTCCACAGGTAGGTGGTGCTCGTGTTGCTGCCGGTCACGCCGTCGCCGTAGCGGAAACCGCGCTGCCAGCTGGTCTCGGTGACGTCCTGGAAGCGCACACGGGCCGTGCCGGTGTTCGTGCCGAAGTCGTTGGTGGTGCCGGCGGTCCCGGAGGCCACGCCGGTGCCGTAGACCAGGGAGAAGGAGGTCACCGGGGTGCGGGAGCCGAACGTCCAGTTCCAGTACGGTTTGGCGGAGATCTTCATCCGCCCCTCCTGCCAGGTCGTGCCCGCGGCGTCACGGGCCCGGCGCAGCCGGATGCCGTCGTCGAGGGAGTCGGGCCGCTGCCCGTTCAGGAGCTCGTCGACCGTCTTCGAGGACAGCTGCTTGGGCGCGAAGGCCGCGGTGCCCGTGACCGTGGAGGAGACGTCCTTGGGCGTGCCCACGCCCTCGTAGTACTCCTTCCAGTCGTTGCGGCCGCGACCGACCATGACCCAGCCGCCGCCGTCGGTCACCTGGTCGCAGTAGAACTCCTCCGGCGCGGTCATGGCCGGGGTGACCAGCCAGTAGACGCCGGAGGCCGACTTCGGGTCCTTCTGCTTGATCTCCCAGCAGGACGCCGCGGCCGAGGCCGCGGACTTGCCGTCCACCGGCGGCGCCTCGGCGGCGCCCACCGGGCCGAAGGTCAGCAGCGTCGCGGCGACGGCCATCACGGTGCTGATGCTCAGCAACGCCTTGGTGCGAGCCGTGCGCGCCCGGCGCCGGCTCCGATCCGCCCGGGGCGGGGTGTTCGTGTTTCCCATGGTGTGGTTCCTCAACAGGTTCGTGCGGACGGATCAGCAGGTCGGGTCGTCGGGGAAGCCGTGCTGGACGACTTGCCAGGACTGGCCCGGTTGGCGGAAGAGGTCGTAGTTGTGCAGGGCCCGGCGGTCCTCCTTCTTGCCGCTGACGACCACGCCGTCACGGTCCACGACGGTGACCTCGGAGGAGTCCAGGCAGACCGTGACCCGCACGGCCTCGCCCTCGTCCGTGGGCAGCGGGGCGGAGACGGGATCGCCGACGACGACGGGCGCCCCGCGCTGCTCCCAGCCCTGGTGCTCGAACTCGGCCAGGGACGCGATGACCTCCTGGAGCGCGTCGCCGGAGGCGGACTCCTCGGCCGCCGCGACGGCTGCCGGGTCCAGCTCGGAGGTACCGAGCTCGGCGGAGGACTCCGGGTTGGCCGGGTCCGCCGGGGCCGGCAGCTCCGACGGGACGAAGGCCTCCTGGGCCTCGAGCACGGCCTCGATCGGCTCGACCTCCGGCGCGTCGGCGGCCACGGCTGCCGCCGAGGGCAGGTCCTTGGCGCGGACCTCCTGCGGCGTCTCCAGCTCCACCACGGTGCTGGCCTCGAGGGCGTCGGCCGCCGGGTCGTCGGTGGCGCCGGTGGCGCCGCAGCCGGTCAGGATGCCGGCGAGCAGGAGCCCGCCCAGCACCGTGCGGGCTGTACGGGCCGTGGGACCTCGAGTGCTCGATGTGCACGACAGGTCAAGGATCATGTCAGCTCCCCCCAGATCTGAACTTCCGGCGCCGATGGCCGGCGCCGCGGTGATCCGCCGCGGGTTGTGGGTCGAGGGACCCCCGCGGCGTTCCGGACGACCCCCCGTCCGGATTCATTGGATCGCATGGAGTCTAACCCCGGCGTTAACGATCGGGAACGCGATTCGATGTCCCCTTTTGTGACCCGCTTATTCAGATGCAAACGCAGGTTTCTCAGCAGTAGGGTGAGGCGATCACCGGAGTTCCCTGGAGCGAACAGGGGGTCCGGACGCAGCATGGGACGGCCGCGGCTCGGGGGAGCGCGGCGTCCGGCGAACGCAGGGGGACGTTGTGGCGGGGGAGACAGCAGGACCGGTTCCGGCAGGGGCGCGCCGGCGTCCGAGGGCGCAGCTGCCCGTGCGGCAGTTCGCGCACCTCGACGCGATGCGGGCCGCCGCGGTGATGCTCGTGGTGCTCGCGCACGCGGGGCTCGAGCTGGTGCCGGGCGGCAGCGGGGTGACGATCTTCTTCGTCATCTCCGGGTTCATCATCACGCACCTGGTGCTCAAGGAGCACCGGCGCACCGGGGGCTTCGACATCGCCGGGTTCTACCGCCGGCGGGCCCTGAAACTGGCCCCGCCGCTGCTGGTGGCCCTGGTGCTGCCCACCGCCCTGTACGCGTGGCTGGTCCGGCCGTTGAGCCTCGGGGACGTCCTGGGGCAGGTCTTCTTCTTCTTCAACTGGCGCTACACGGACTCCCAGGTGGACGTCCTGCCCGGCTCGATCGTGGTGTGGAGCCTGTCCATCGAGGAGCAGTTCTACGTGGCGTTCGCGCTGATCTGGCTGCTGCTCGTGGGCCGGAGCCGGCCGGCCACCGCGCTGGCGGTGCTGGCGGGCCTCGCCGCGGTGGCCTCGGCGGGCGCGCGGGTGGCCCTGCACCTGGGCGGGGCGAGCCCGGACCGGATCTACTTCGGCACGGACACCCGGCTCGAGGCCATCGCCATCGGGGTGCTCGCCGCCGTCTGGTACGCCCGCGTCACCGGGGGACCTGTCACCGGGGAGCCTGTCACCGGAGAGCGAGGTGTCGGGGAGAGTGCGGCCGGAGTGGGTGCTGCCGGCGCCCCGGCGTGGTGGGGCCGGGACCGGGTCCTGGTGCTGACGGTGGTGCTCTACCTGGCGTCGCTGCTGGTCCGGGACGAGTTCTTCCGGGAGACCTTCCGCTACACGGCGCAGGCGGTGGCGGCCTGCCTGGTGGTGCTCTGGGGCCTGCACGGGCCCACCGGCCGGATCGGGTCCCGGGTCCTCGCGGGGATGCGGTGGAAGCCAGTCCAGCTGCTGGGGCTGGCCAGCTACAGCATCTACCTGCTCCACCTGGGCGCCGGGCACGCGCTCACCGCACTGGTCGGGGAGATGCCGGGTCCGGCCGGGGTGGCCCTGCGCGTGGTGGTCGGCACCGCGGCCGGCATCGCCTGCTGGTGGTTCGTCGAGGAGCCCGTGGCCCGCTGGCACCACCGCCGCAGGGCCGGCCGGCGCCCCGAGTCGGCCGCCGTCCCGGTGCCCGCGGGGCAGGCGTCCGGCTGAGCTCGCACCGGCCCGTCCGCTCGGGGCGGCCGGGCCCACAGATTTCCGCCGCGCACCCACGGTGCCCGCGGCGAGCAGACCGAGAGGGACTTCCGGCGTCGTCCGGGCGGTTCACCGGGCCGGGGCTGAGGAGGTCCCGGCAGGATCCCGAGGGGGGAATGACTGACATGAGCACCGACAAGCACACGCCGCGCGTGGGGTACGCGGCCGGGGCGTTCGACCTGTTCCACGTGGGGCACCTGAACATCCTGCGCCAGGCGAAGCAGCACTGCGACCACCTGATCGCCGGGGTCGTCTCGGACGACCTGATCGAGATCACCAAGGGCCACCGGCCGGTGGTCTCCCTGCGGGAGCGGATGGAGATCGTCGAGCACATCCGCTACGTGGACCAGGTCCACGCCGAGGTGCTGCTGGACAAGCTGGACACCTGGCAGGAGCTGCGCTTCGACGTGTTCTTCAAGGGCGACGACTGGCGCGGCACCCCGAAGGGGGAGCGGCTCGAGCAGGAGTTCGCGGCGGTGGGCGTGGAGGTCGTGTACTTCCCGTACACGGTCCACACGTCCTCCACCAAGCTGCGGGCCGCCCTCGAGGTGCTCTCGCTCCCGGTGGGCTGAGGCTCAGCGCGGCGGTTCCGGGGGGCGCTGCCGCCCGGAACCCTCGCCCGCCCACGGCGGCCGCGTCTGCTGCGGCGGTCCGGAAAGGGTGTGCCCGGGGCCGGTCTGCCCCGAACCGGCCTGCCCGGAACCGGTGTGCCCGGGGCCGGCCGGTCCCGAACCGCGGGGCTGCGAGCCCGCAGCCCACGATCCGGCGTCGTGGCCCCGATCCCAGTCACGTTCCCGGTCCGCGCGCCGGCGCGCCCGGGAGCGGCGCGCGGCGTCCCAGGCCCACACCACGAGGGCGCCGACGCCGAGCAGCGCCACGAGCAGGGCGACGACGGGACCCAGGAAGGGCACGGCCCGCAGCAGCACGTAGATCAGCAGGCCGAGGGCCAGAGCGAGCACGCGCTTGCCGAAGCGCGCCGGAGCCCTGTCCCGCAGCAGGAGCCCGCCCGCGGTGCAGGCCACCACCACCGGGGCCAGCAGGGCCACGGTGAGCACCAGACCGAGGACCAGCACGAGGTCCAGGACCACGGCCGTGGTCACGACCGCGGCGGCCAGCCCGGCGAGGGTCAGCCAGCCCAGGGCGATGGCCAGCAGGATCGACACGACGAGCACGGCGAGGACGGCAACGGCCGTTCCCGCGATCGTCAGCGCACCCCATCCGAGGCTGAGCCAGGGCCGGGACCGGAGCGTACCAGCGGCCCCGGTCACGGCCCGGGGCAGCAGCCACAGGGCGAGCAGCCCGACCAGGAACAGGGTCACGAACAGGCGCAGCCCGGCGATCAGCAGCGCGAGCGGGCCGGCCGGACCGGCCGGCTCGTCCTCGACCACCACCTGCTCGTGCGTGACCTGGCCGGCGATCTCGGCCCCCGGGGTGATCGCGGCCTCCGTCCCGGACCGGTAGTACAGGTTCCCGTCGAGGCGGGCCGTGTCGGTCAGGGTCAGGCCTGGGTCGACCCGGGGCACGGCGACGCCGGTCGTGGGCGCCCACGCCGCCCCGATCTCGTCGGCGGAGCCCACGTCCGCCTGCACGTCCCCACCGATCGAGCCGGCCAGGGCGAGCGCGGCGGCCCCGGCCGTCACGTCGCCGTCGATCGTGCCGGCCAGGAGGGCCTGGTAGGCGCCGAGCAGGACGTCACCGCCGATCTCGGTGCCGGGGCGGGTCTCCAGGCTGTAACCCGCCGTGATCAGGTCGTCGGTCACCCGGGCCTGCTCGCCGAGGCGGAGCACCTGGCTCGCCACGCGGGCGTCGTCGCCCACGGTGCCCTCGATCACCACGGTCTGGGCCGCGGCCATCAGGTCCCCCTCGACCGTGCCGTTGATCGTGATCGTCCCGCCGGCCACCAGGAGGTCGCCGCGCACGGTGCCGTCGACCACCACACTGCCCCCGGTCACGTACAGGTCGTCGTCCACGACCTCGTCCTCCGCGACCACCACGTTCTCCTCGCCGCGGATCTCGGCCGCCCCGGCGGCGGAGGCGGTGAGCAGGGCACCGGCGAGCGCGAGGACCAGCAGTGTCAGCAGTGTCAGCGGTCGGAGCAGGAAGGGAACGGGCGAGGTGCGGGGCACCGGCAGGGACTCCATGCTCCCGAGTGCACGCCGGGCGCGCCGAGGGTGTCAAGGAACGGGCCAGTGTGACGGCGCTCCGCCTTGTACCCGCGCGTAGGTCAAGAGGTGGTCACGGTTGCGGATCGTTCCCGGTGGGAGCGGGAACCCGGTCCTAGCCTGAGGCTGTCGCGCGGCTGGCGCGCGGGAGGATCCGACCGGGGGTGGGTCATGACAGGACAGAGACTCGGAGCAGGCGTGTTCACGGCCGTCGTGGTGCTGGCGGGGCCGCTGCCGGCGGCGATCGCGCACGGGGACGGCGACGACCGACCGCCCGGGCCACGCGTGGTCGCGGACGGCCTGGACAACCCGCGCCAGCTCAACCGGGACCAGGACGGGAACCTGGTCGTGGCCGAGGCGGGCCGCGGCGGACCGGAGTGCGTCGACGCCCGGTGCAAGGGGCCGACCGCAGCGGTCACGCTGATCGAGGATCCCCACCGGGACGCGCCCACGGTGTCGTCCGCGGTCGAGGGGCTGCTCTCCGTGGCAGCGCCGGACGGGAACTTCGCGGAGGGGCCCGGCGGCGCGGACGCCACGGATGTGGAGGGACAGTACATCGTCGCGGGGTACGACCCGGCGGGATACGATCTCACAGTGTTCGAGGCGCGGGGCGGGTCGCTGCTCGCCGCGGGCACCGAGGAGAACGGGGAGGAGTACCTGGTCCCGTACGCCGACCTGCAGGCGGCCGAGGAGGAACTGAACCCGGACGGCGCGCAGGTCGACTCCAACCCGTACGCCGTCCTGTACGTGGACGAGGACGACGAGGTGTCACCGGACGGCTACGCGCTCGTGGCCGATGCCGGGGCCAACGCCGTCTGGAAGATCGAGCCGGACTTCTCCACCGCCACGGAGGACGCGCTGCCGGAGTACGAGATCACCGTGTTCGCCTCCTGGCCCACCACGGCGCTGCCCGACGGCTCGAACGACCCGGAGGGGCCGGTCGAGTTCGTGCCGACGTCCCTGGCCGCCGACCAGGACGGCAACGTCTACGTGGGTGGCCTGGGCGCCCTGCAGCCGGGGGAGGCCTCGGTGGTGCAGTTCTCCGCGGACGGCACCGAGCTGGACCGCTGGGACGGCTTCACCGGGATCACCGGCGTGGCCGTGGACCGCGGTCACCTGTACGTCTCGCAGCTGTTCGGGCCGACCCCCCCGCCCATGGGGGAGCCCTCGGCGGAGGGGGCCCCGGCGGAGGAGACACCGGCAGAGGAGGCGCCGGCGGAGGAGTCCCCGGCGGATGAGGCGTCGGCGGCCGCGGGCGAGTCCCCGGCGGATGAGGCGCCGCCGGCGTCGGGCGAGGTGCTGGGCCAGGTGGTGGTCCTGCACCGGCATGAGGAGGACGCAGCCCGGTACGCCATCGACGTCCCGCTGCCCGCCGGTCTGGCGACCGGTCGGCACGGCGAGGTCTACGCCTCGGTGAACAGCCTGGCCACGGCCGAGGGCATTGCAGCGGGACCGATGAACCTGTTCGGCGCAGCAGTCGGCGGCGGAGCGGTCTGGGAGCTGGACTTCTCGGACGCCTACCGCCTGGAGGCCGCGGAGGAGTAGCCCCGGCCACAGACCCGGTCGCCACGGAGCAGACCGCCGAAGGAGGAACGACGACGGCGGTGGCGCGGCGCAAGCCCCCCACCGCCGCCGTCTGGACTACAACACGTGACTGGTTGCACGGCAGGCCCCCGCAGTCTCACTCCGGTCGCGAGTTACGATCTCCCCGCAGGCTTACCGGCGGCAGGATGCGAGGGGTTCGTGGCGGAGTCGACCAGGTCTGATCCGAGGCACGACGTGGAGACCCAGGCGCCGTCAGCACCAGGGTTCCTTGCCTTCCTGGTGCGCATCCTGGAGCAACTGAGCCTCAGCGCCTGGTTTCCAGGAGCCTTGGTCAGCGCCTCCCTGGCCTTGTTGTGGACTTTTCGGGACCAGGGATCGGTGAACCTGCCTCGTGCGCTCTCCACTCTGACGGACAACACTGTCGCCGCTCTCTTGTTGACGATCCCGGTTCTCTTGCTGGCCACCTCGATCACGCAAGCCTTCTCCTACTCCGCCATTCGATTCCTGGAGGGCTATTGGTTCAGAAACGGAATCGTCGCCGTGGCGAGGTGTCGAATGATCAAGCGCCATGCGAGACGCAAGGCGGCAATCGAGCGACGCAAGAAGACCGCGGCCATGACTGCGTTGACGGCCGCGCGCAAGGACATGCTCGCTGCCGATGTGCCCCACAAGGTGCTCTATGTCTGGGAAAGAGAGGCCATGGGTCTGGCCAGTGAAGGCAGGCCCGACTTCGACGCGTGTGAGAGTGCGTTCTACGGGGCGGGTTGGCGTGCCTTCGCGTCGCCTTGGCATCTGTCGACCCTCGACAGCTGTCTTGCGGAGGAGAAATGGTATCCGGACATGAACCGGATACTCCCCACGCGTCTCGGCAACGTTCTGCGCGCCACGGAAGATGATCTCCACCCCGGGGCCGAAGGGCTCGAAGGGTTCGTTGCCGTGCGCCGGCCGTGCATGTCGTTGAACACTCGCATCCAGCACGACCAGTTCCGCACCCGGCTGGACATGTATTCCATCATGGTATTCGTCTGCGCATTTCTCGCCGCTGTGTCCCCGGTACTCCTGATCCCGGCAGACAACTACCTGCCAGCGGTCTTCATCGTCGTGGGCATCTTCGTCCTGCTCACGACCGCGAGCTATCGGGCGGCGATATTCAGCGCCCAGGGCTACTGCGCGGTCTTACGACAGATCGACACCATCACTCCGTAGACGGCTCGACGGTCATTGCCGTTCCATGATGAGGCGATGTTTCGGGCACGCGGGTGCCCGGCCCTCTGAGGCAACGACCAAGTGGCACCCGGGGATCCTGCATACGTAATGGTGCACCTGAGGTGTTGAGTTGCCGGGAACCCTGTCATCGACCATGGTGACAATGTCCCCGGTATGCAGATGCAAATCAATGCTGGCGGCTTGATCGACCGCAGATGACATGCATTTTGAGTCAGCTGACTGTCAGGAAGAACCCTTCCGCAATGCTCAGGCGGCGCCTCGCCCGGTCCGGCGGGCCGCCCGAGCGGAGGGCGCCCGTCACCGGGGCAGGGCCACCCCGGCGCAGCGGACGCGCAGCGCGGCGGCGTCCACGACCGCGTCGAAGCCGGCGAGCATGCGCGCCGCGGCGGCCGGCGCGCACCCGTAGCGGTCGTGGACCGTGGGCAGGACCGCCAGGTGCGCCACGAAGCAGGCGAGGTCGTCCACCCGGTGGCCGGGGCCCACGGTGTCGACGTCCAGCAGCCCCGTGACCGGGCCGAAGGGGCCGTCCGCTCCCGGTTGCACGAGCAGGTTGGCCTCGTAGAGGTCCCCGTGCACGGGCACCGCCGGGCCGGGGGCCGTCTCCCGGCGGGCCTCGTCGATCGCGGCGGCGATGCGTTCGATCCGTTCGCGCTCCTCCGGCAGGGCCACCGCGGCCGCGTGGCCGTAGTCCAGGACCCGCTCCGTCCAGGAAACGCGGGCGGGCAGGTCGAGCGCGGCGGCGGGCAGGGCGTCGAGCAGCGCGAGCACGTGCTCGGGGCGCAGCGCGGCGGCGCCGTCCTCCCTCACGGACACGGCCAGCGGGGTGCCCGGCAACTGCCGGAGCACCACGACGTCCTGCACCGGGTCGCCGCAGGGTACCGGCACGGGCAGCCCGGCTTCGAGCAGCATCCGGTGCCGGGCGTGCAGGGCCGCGGCCCGGCCCTGCCGCTGCACCTTGAGATAGTGCACCTGCGACTCGTGGACCGCCCGCAGCACCGCCCGCCGGGTGGGCCGGTAGGAGACCTCGGCGAGCTCCGCGGGCACGGCGGAGGAGAAGACCGGCCGGGGCCAGGGCGACCTCCAGGACGGGTCCCATGCCGGGGCCGCTGAGCACGGCCACGGCACGGAACTCCAGGTGGTTCGCGGGCGGTCTCGCGCCGCCGGGCGGTCCGTGGCCGCTCAGGGGACGATCCAGCCGTCCTCCACCGTGAAGGTGATGGTGGTGGCTGTCAGCGGACCCGGCTGGTCACTCGTGGTGGCCTGGAGCGCGTAGTGACCGTCCGACAGGCCGTGCACCACGGTCACCGGCAGGTGGTCGGTGTTGAGCCGGACCGGGATGCCGTCCCGGGCCAGCGCCCAGTGGACCTCCTGGACCGTCTCCGCCGGCACGACGATCCGCACGCCGGCGCGGCCGGCCTGCCACAGCGCGACCTCCTGGCCTCGAGGGTAGGAGGGCGTGCTGACCCCGATGAGCCGGCCGTCCTCGACGACCGCCGCGGCCTGGCCGATGCCCAGGATGGCGAGGCGGCTGTAGTCGGTGTCCATGTACCGGATCTCGTACGTGCCGTCCCCCGCGAGCGGGATCAGGGCCCGGTTCCCGTCGGTGACAGCCATGGCGCTCCCGCCTCCCGGCAGACCGTGGCTGACTTCCTGCCTGGAGGCATCGCTCAGAGCCGCCGGGTGGGTCACCACGAGCGACCCGTCGGCCGCCTGGGTGACCTCCAGCGGCAGATCCACGGCTTCGACGACCTGCACGCCCTGTCCGTGTTCCTGCACGGGGGCGGCGGGCGCGGGACGGGGGACGGGTTGCGCGGGATGCGGAGCGGCCGCGGTGGCCGGGCCGCCCGTGAACGTGGCGACGAGCGCCGCGGAACTCAGGGCGCACAGTGCGGAACGGGTACGGCGGGTCATGAGAACCTCCTGATCAGGCCCGGTTTCGTGGGCCGTCCGGTGCTGGCCCTTCCACGCTAGGCACAGGGTTTGCGGAGGTGACCTAACGTTTGCATCACGAAGCAGTCCGCCGGTCCCCGGACGGAGTGCTCAGACCAGATCCTCCGACAGCTCGAGCCAGCGCAGCTCGAGCTCCTCGATCTGGTCCTGGACCGCGGTCAGCCGGGCGGTGATCTCGCCGAGGCCGGTGTAGTCGGACTGGTCGTGTGCGGCCATCTCTGCGTGCAGCGTGTCGACCTGGGTGGACAGCTTCTCCAGCTTCCGCTCGATCGAGCCCACCTCCTTCTGCGCGGCACGGGCCTGCGCACCGGAGAGCTTCGGCCCGCCGTCCGGCGTCGTCCCGTTCGGCGACGGCGCCCCCGTCGCCGCCAGCGGGTTCGAGGCGTTCGCGGAGCCGGCGGCGGTGCCGGTGCGGGACTGGGAGGCGAGCTCCAGGTACTGCTCCACGCCCCGGGGCAGGTGCCGGAAGCGGCCGTCGATCACGGCGTACTGCTGGTCGGTGACCCGCTCCAGGAGATAGCGGTCGTGCGAGACCACCAGGAGGGTGCCCGGCCAGGTGTCGAGCAGGTCCTCCATGGCGGTGAGCATGTCGGTGTCGAGATCGTTGGAGGGCTCGTCGAGGATCAGCACGTTCGGCTCGTCGAGCAGGATCATCAGCAGCTGCAGCCGCCGCTTCTGCCCGCCGGACAGATCCTTGACCGGGGTGGCGAGCTGCTCGTTGGTGAAGCCGAGCCGCTCCAGCAGCTGGCCCGGCGTCATCTCCTTGCCGTCGGCCAGGTAGGTGGTGCGCTTCGAGGCGACCACGTCCGAGACCCGGTCCTCGGCCACGTCCTCGAGCTCGGACAGCTGCTGGGTCAGGGTCGCGATCTTCACGGTCTTCCCGCGCTTGACCCGGCCGCTCGTGGGCTGGACCTCCCCGGTGACCAGGCCCAGCAGCGTGGACTTGCCCGCGCCGTTGACGCCCAGGATGCCGGTGCGCTCACCGGGGGCGATCAGCCACGTCACGTCCCGGAGCACCTCCCGCGGCCCGTTCTCCTCGGTGGGGTAGGAGACGGAGACCTTCTCCAGGTCGACCACGTCCTTGCCCAGGCGGGAGACCGCCAGCTGGGACAGGGCCACGGTGTCGCGCGGCGGCGGGACGTCGTCGATCAGCTGGTTCGCGGCCTCGATCCGGAACTTGGGCTTGGCCGTGCGGGCGGGCGCGCCGCGGCGCAGCCACGCCAGCTCCTTCTTCATGAGGTTCTGCCGCTTCGACTCCACGGTGGCGGCCTGCCGGTCCCGCTCCACGCGCTGCAGGACGTACGCCGCGTAGCCGCCCTCGAAGGGCTCCACCGTCCGGTCGTGCACCTCCCACGTGTCGGTGCACACGGCGTCCAGGAACCACCGGTCGTGGGTGACCACGGCCAGGCCGCCCTGGTTCCTCGGCCAGCGGTTGTTGAGGTGGCGGGCCAGCCACGTGATGCCGTCCACGTCCAGGTGGTTGGTGGGCTCGTCGAGGAAGATCACGTCCCAGTCCCCGGCCAGCAGCGCGGCGAGCGCCACGCGGCGCATCTGGCCGCCCGAGAGCTCCCCGAGCTTCGCCTCCCAGTCGAGGTCCTTGACCAGTCCTCCGAGCACGTCCCGCACCTTCGCGTCCCCGGCCCACTCGTGCTCCTCGCGGTCGCCGACGACGGCGTGCCCCACGGTCAGCTCCGGCTCCAGCGCGTCGGCCTGGTCGAGCATGCCGACGCGCACGCCCGAGCGCACGGTCACGCGGCCCCCGTCCGGCCGGAGCCGTCCGGCGAGCAGCTTCATCAGCGTGGACTTGCCGTCGCCGTTGCGGCCCACGATGCCGATCCGGTCGCCCTCGTCGATGCCGAGACTGACGGCGTCGAAGACCGTCTTGGTGGGGAATTCCAGGTGCAGGTTCTCGCCGCCGAGTAGATGTGCCACCCGTCAAGGGTACTCGTGTGCCCACCCGCGCTCGGCCGTTGCGCCGAGTGCCCACCCTCCCGCGCCGTGGTGCGCCGAGTCCCCACCCTCCCGAGGCCTTATGCGCTGCCTCCCCAACCTGCTCGCCGTTCCCCACGCTGAACCATGGGGAAATGCGACGGAACTGGGGCCTCGGCGCAAGTGGCCGAGCCGCAGAGCGGAGGCCAGTCACTATCCGGCGATGCATCCCCGGGTGTAGCCGGTTCCTCATGCTGGGGATGGACGCGCCGCGAGTACATGTCTCCGCATGCTGTAGGTGGCGTCATCAGGCGCAGCAGGGGAAATCCAGCAATAGCGGAGGCACCATCATGGAAACAACACAGAAGTCCAATGCATCGACCACGTGTCCCGACGGCGAGGGAGGCCGGACATCACCGCGCAAGCGGCTCGCCGGAGTCCTGGCCGCCGGTGTCCTGGCCGGATCCACGCTCTTCGTGGGATTCGCGCCGGCCCAGGCCGTGAGCACCGGCGTGGCGGTGGATAACGGGGTCTTGAAGATCGCGGCCAGCCCCGGGAAGAACAACAACATCACCGTGACTCCCTACGTCCAGGGCGGCAAGGCCTACTACAGGGTCACGGACACTGGCGACTCCGTGGTCGCCGGCAACCAGTGCGCCAAGTTGAGCAACAGCGCCATCAGGTGTGCTGCGGCGGGCGTGGGATCCGTCCAAGTCGACTCCGGAAGTGGCAACGACACCGTGAGACTGACGTCCGTGACACGGCCCTCGCAGGTGAAGACCGGGTCCGGGAACGACGTGGTCTACGGAGGAACCAACAGGGACGTCGTGTCCGGAGAGGCCGGCAACGACACCCTGCACGGTCAGGGGGGCGACGACCGTCTGGATGGCGGGCCGGGCAACGACTACCTGCTCGGTGGTACGGGGAACGATGTCCTCGTGGGTCAGGACGGCAACGACCACCTGTACGGCGGATCCGGCAACGACTATCTGATGGGTGGTCTCGCCGACGACGTTCTCCTCGGCCAGGACGGCGACGACACCGTGTGGGGTCAAGACGGCAACGACACCCTCTACGGCGGTGCCGGCGACGACACCCTGTACGGCAACGCCGGAAACGACAAGCTCCACGGGCAGGCGGGGAAGGACAAGCACTACGGTGGCACCGGCAACGACACCCTGAACGGTGTGGACGCTGTGGCCTTCAACGACTACCTGAACGGCGAGCAGGGCTTCGACAAGTGCGAGGCCGACGGCGGTGACACCGTGCTCAATTGCGATGTGGTCAAGCGGATCAAGGCTCCCTCATCAGCGGCGTGACCCCTGCAGCGCAGCGGTGGCGGTGGTGCTCGCGCACCCGTGATGCACTGCCGCCACCGGCAGCACATCCGCCGAGCCCCCAGTCCTGGCCCAGTTCCCCATGAGCATTCCTGGGGAACTGGGCCAGGACTAGGGGCTCGGCGCGTATGGGGCGGGCGACATCCGGGGGATCGGCGGCGTGGGGCCCGCAATGTGGGGGCTCGGCGGGGTGAGGGCGGATGTGCGGACAGAAATTCCTCAGCGGCGGATCAAGCTCGGGTGAGAGCATAGGGGTCATGGAGCAGAACCCGACGGAGCGATCCTCCTCGACCGCGCGCACGCGTCCCCTGGGCACCAGGCTGGACGGGATCACGGACCTGGAGACCGCCGTCCGTGCCGTGACGGAGCACCCCGGACCCGTGGAGATCCCGGCGGGCCCCGGCCAGCTGGTCGGGCGTCACCTCGGCTCGGTGCCGCAGCGGCAGGTCGGGGAGGCCCTGCGCGGAGCGGGCGCCGACCCCCTGATGCTCCGGGCGGACATCTCGATCGACCAGGACATCCCGGACGAGGGCGTCATCGCGGTCCTCGACGACCACCTGTCCCTGGCCGCCGGTGTGGGCGCCGAGTACCTCGTGGTGCCCCGGGCGGGCATGGGCGGGCGGGGCCGCAGCGAGGACCGGATCTTCTCGATGCTCGCCGCGCTCGCCGAGGCCGCCTCGGCCCACCGGGTGCACCTGCTGCTCGAGACGGAGGGCGCCACCGCGGACGAGGTGGAGCTGGTCCAGTACCTGGAGCGTGCCCGGGAGGCGGGGAACCTGGACATGGATTCGCACTACCTGGCGTCCGTGGCCTGGAACGTGGCCGCGTCCTCCGAGGCGGGGGAGGGGCCGGCCGCCGCGTTCGAGCGCATGCGGCCGCTGCTGGACCGCGCGCCCCTGGTCGTCTCCGGGGTGGACGAGGACACGGTCGAGGACCTGTTCGCCGCCGTCCCGGAGCTGCGGGAGGCCGCCGCCACGGGCCGGATCATCGTGATCCTGGGGCGCCCCGGAGCGGCCGGGGCCTGACGCCCGAGTGGTAGGGTGACTGCCTGTGCACTGCGTGCACCACTGCCGTTCCACGGCGGTGCTCCGCCTTGGTGTAATCGGCAGCACCCCGGCCTTTGGAGCCGTGGAGTCTAGGTTCGAGTCCTAGAGGCGGAACGTCCGCACCCCGCCGGAAAGCCCGGAAGCTCGAGAGTCCCCGAGCTGAAGAGCGCACGAACCAGTGAGACGGAACAGGGCCGGAGCCGGTGAGCCCACCGGCTCCTCTCTCAGATCGACGACCGAGGAGCTGCATCCCGCCGTGAGCACCCCCCAGACCCCTGCGCACCGTCCGGGGGCGGCCGTCGGGCCCGCCGCCGTCATCGTCCTGGCCGCCGGCAAGGGCACGCGCATGAAGTCCAAGACCCCCAAGATCCTGCACCGGATCGGGGGTCGTTCCATGGTCGGGCACTGCCTGGTGGCCGCCCGGAGCCTGCACCCGCAGCGGCTGGCCGCCGTGGTGCGCTTCGAGCGGGACCTCGTGGCCCCGCACGTCCTCGAGCAGGACCCGGAGGCGCTCGTCGTGGACCAGGACGAGGTCCCCGGCACGGGCCGCGCGGTCCAGTCGGCCGTGGAGGCGCTCGACGCCCAGGAGCGGCTGGCCGGCACCGTGGTGGTCACCTACGGCGACGTCCCCCTGCTGACCCCGGAGGTCCTCCGGATGCTGGTCGCCCACCACGAGGAGCGCGGCAACGCCGTGACCGTGCTCACCGCGGACCACGAGCAGCCCGGCGGCTACGGCCGGATCCTGCGGGACGCCGACGGCTCGTTCCGCGAGATCAAGGAGGCCAAGGACGCCACCGAGGCCGAGCTCGCGGTCGCCGAGATCAACTCCGGGATCTTCGCCTTCGACGCCGACGTGCTGCGGGACAGCCTCGCGAAGGTCACCTCGGACAACGCGCAGGGCGAGATGTACCTGACCGACGTCCCGCTGCTGGCCCGCGAGGCCGGCCACGCGGTGGACGCGTTGAAGATCGAGGACCGCTGGGAGGTCGAGGGCGCCAACGACCGCGTGCAGCTCGCCCAGCTCGGCGCCCACCTCAACCGCCGGATCCTCGAGGCGCACATGCGCAACGGCGTGACGATCGTGGACCCCGCCAGCACCTGGATCGACGTGCAGGTGAGGATCGCCGCGGACGCCACGATCCTGCCGGGGACCCAGCTGCACGGGGGCACCCGGGTGGGCGAGGACGCCGTCGTCGGCCCGGACGCCACCCTCACGGACGTGGAGGTCGGCCCGGGCGCCCACGTGGTGCGCACGCACGGCTCCGGCTCCGTGATCGGACCCCGCGCGAGCGTGGGCCCCTTCGCCTATCTGCGCCCCGGCACGGTGCTCGCGGACGAGGGCAAGATCGGCACGTTCGTGGAGACCAAGAACTCCCGGATCGGCACCGGTTCGAAGGTCCCGCACCTGTCCTACGTGGGGGACGCCACCATCGGCGAGCACTCCAACATCGGCGCGGCCTCCGTCTTCGTCAACTACGACGGCGTGCGCAAGCACCGCACCGTGATCGGCGACCACGTCCGGATGGGCTCCGACAACATGTACGTGGCACCCGTGCAGGTCGGCGACGGCGCCTACTCCGGCGCGGGCACCACGATCCGCAAGGACGTGCCGCCGGGGGCCCTGGCCCTGACCGAGGGCGCGCAGCGGGTCGTCGAGAACTGGGTCGTGGAGCACCGCCCCGGCACCGCCGCGGCCGAGGCCGCGTCCCGCGCCCTGGGCAACGGCGCCGCCACGAAGGCAGCCGGGACCACCGAGCACTCCAGCGCAGGCACGGCCGCGGGCACCACGGCGCGGGGCACGGCCGGGGACACCACTGAGGAAAGCGAGTAACAATGACCGCAATCACCAACGCAGGTGCCAAGCAGCTGGTCCTGGTCTCGGGGCGGGCCCACCCGGAGCTGGCCGAGCGCATCGCCTCGGAGCTGGGCACGGAGCTGATCCCGACCGACGCCTACGACTTCGCCAACGGCGAGACCTACGTGCGGTTCGGGGAGTCGGTGCGCGGCACCGACGCCTTCCTCATCCAGTCCCACCCGGCCCCGATCAACCAGTGGATCATGGAGCAGCTGCTCATGATCGACTCCCTCAAGCGGGCGTCTGCGAAGTCGATCACCGTGGTGTCCCCGTTCTACCCCTACGCCCGGCAGGACAAGAAGCACCGCGGCCGCGAGCCCATCTCGGCCCGCCTCATCTCGGACCTGTACAAGACCGCCGGCGCCGACCGGCTGATGTCCGTGGACTTGCACACCGCGCAGATCCAGGGCTTCTTCGACGGCCCGGTGGACCACCTGATGGCCATCCCGCTGCTGGCGGAGCACGTGCGCTCCGTCGTCGACGTCGAGAACGTCACCGTGGTCTCCCCGGACACCGGGCGCGTGCGCGTGGCGGAGCAGTGGACCGAGCTGCTGGGCGGCTGCCCGCTCGCCTTCGTGCACAAGACCCGCGACATCACCAGGCCCAACCAGGCCATGTCGAAGGAGGTCGTGGGGCAGATCGAGGGCCGCACCTGTGTGCTGATCGACGACATGATCGACACGGGCGGGACGATCTCCGGCGCCGTGCAGGTGCTGCGCGAGCGGGGCGCCAAGGACGTCATCATCGCCGCGACCCACGCCGTGTTCTCCGACCCCGCCGTGGAGCGGCTGTCCACGTCCGGCGCCATCGAGGTGGTCGTCACGGACACCCTGCCCGTGCCCCCGGAGCACCAGTTCGAGAACCTCACGGTCCTCTCGATCGCCCCGCTCATCGCCCGCGCCATCCAGGAGGTCTTCGAGGACGGCTCCGTGACCAGCCTGTTCGACGGCAGGTCCTGACCTGGCCCCGGAAACGGTCGACGACGACGAACCCCCTCACAGCACGCTGTGAGGGGGTTCGTCCATTTTCAGGCCTACCCGGTACCGGGTGCAGCTGGTGACTCAGCATTTGGTGACTCAGCGGAAAGCGTCCGGCAGACAGGCGCTGTTGCATGGACCGGTTCCGGGGGAGCGGTCGTTTCGCCGAGGGCGGACAGGTCCAGCACGCTGTTGGTGCGCTCGGGCTTGTACCAGCCGATCATCTTGCCCTTCAGCGCCTGAATGAGGGAGGCATAAAGCAGGTAGGCGCGCAGGGGTTCGTAGATGATCCGGTAGACCGGCACGATCAGCAGGTGGGTCCAGGACTCCTTGACCATCCGGACAGCGATCACACAGATCACGGCGTGAATGACCAAGACGAAGCCGGCGAAGGCGGCGATGGCCTGCCAGTTGCCGGCGGCGAGGTTGAGGACGGCCATTAGCACGGTCAGGGGCAGGAACAGCAGCGGGATGACGGTGGCCAACATGGTGTAGGGCAGGGCGATCATGCCCAGGGCGCCGTAGCGGGGACGGAAGAGCATTCCGGCGTGCTTCCACAGGGCCTGGAGGTTGCCGTAGGTCCAGCGCAGGCGTTGTTTGGCCAGGCCCTTGACCGTCATGGGGGCTTCGGTCCAGGCCACCGCCTGGTTCTCCTGGACCACCGCGTACCCGAGTTTCTGCAGGGTCATGGTGAGGTCGGCGTCCTCGGCGAGGGTGTCGTGGGAGTAGCCGCCGGCGGCTTGGAGGGCGTCCTTGCGCCAGGCCGCACACGCCCCGGGGACGATGGAAATCGCCCCGGCGACGGATTCGGCCATGCGGGTGACGCAGATCCCGGAGATGTATTCCAGGGACTGCCACATGGTGAGGATCCCGGTGCGGTTGCCGACCTTCACGTGCCCGGCCACGGCCCCGACGGGGCGTTTGCCGGTGGGGTCGTAGAAGTGGCGGGCGAACATCCGCACGGTCTGGGGTTCGAAGAGGGTGTCTCCGTCGAGGGTGACGATGATCTCCCCGCGGGCGGTCATGATGCCGTGGTTGGAGGCGATGGACTTGCCGGCGTTGGGTTGGGTGAGCACCCGCAGGGTCGGCCACCGGGTGGCGTAGTTACGCAGGATGGCCAAGGTGTTGTCGGTGGAGCCGTCGTCGACGGCGATGACCTCGAGGTTGGGGTAGTCGCTGGCGGCCAGGGCGGAGAGGGTGCGTTCGACCACGGGTTCTTCGTTGTAGACGGGCAGGATCACCGAGACCAGGGGCAGGTCGGTCTCGGGGATCTCCCGCCAGACCCGACGCTTCTGCCGGCGAACCCCGATCAGGGCCAACACCACGTACAGGGCCGACATCAGGGTCAGGGACCCGATGCCGAACCAGAACAACCACGTCATGATGACGCCCGGAGCCACAGTTGCCCCCGCGATGGCGACGGCAGTGGCGTCATCGGCCATTACTGGCTCAGTATCGGCCACGGGGCGATACTCCTCCGGGAGGATCGGTTCCATGGTGGAGAAGGTGTAACCCTCCGCCTTGGCCTCGGCGATCAACTCCCGCAGGGCCTCCAGCGTGGCGGTGCGATCCCCGCCACCGTCGTGCATGAGCACGATGTGCCCCTTGCCGTCGAGTCGCGGGACCGGGACCTCCTCGCCGGGCTCATAACTCCAGTCCCGGGTGTCGAGGTCGAAGTCCACGTGCAGGTACCCCAGTTGCTGGGACTCGAAAATGGGCAGGGACTTGTTGTCCGGGTCACCCGTGGGCAGACGGAACAAGTGGGATCCGTAGCCGGCCACGGAGCGCATGGCACGATCGGTGCCGATGAGTTCTTGCCGATTGCGGAGGTCTTCGGTCCATACCGTGGTGTGGGTCATGGTGTGGTTGCCGACCATGTGCCCCTCCCGGATCACGCGCTGGAAGACCTCGGGGTTCTCGACCACGTTGGTCCCGATGCTGAAGAACGTGGCCGGCACGCCCTCGTCGGCGAGGACGTCGAGGACCTGCGGGGTGAACTCGGCGTCGGGCCCGTCATCGAAGGTGATGAACAGCTGCCGGTCGGTGAGGTGACCAAAGCGTTCCATGACGTACGGGCTGTCGCCGATGACATCCTTCTCGTCCTCGTTGACCGTGCGAAAGACCTCGTCGCTGAACGGATCCGTAAGCACGGTCTCCCCGTCGACCTCTTCGACCAAGCTGATGCGCGAGTACGGGTTGGTGGAATTGCCCAGCAGCGGAATGTTTTCGGGGTCACCGGTCGCCAGCAGCTCGCGGGGATACCCCGAGTCCTGGTTCAGGGGCACGTCCCAGGTCTGAGCCATGGCTTGTGGAAGGATCCAGGACACCAAACCGGCCACGGCCACGAGCAGCACCAACAGGGTCGCCAGGATCCGGGACCACCGCTTGCCGGTCGGATCGAAAAACACCGGCGGGGCTACAGTGCTGCCCGTCCGTTCGGCGCGTCGACGACGCGGATGCTGTCGGTCCCCCACTGGATCGGCCATAAAACGTTCATTCCCCCTGGACATCGATCCGTCCCTCTGACAGATCAGTCGTCTCGTCCCCCCGGACGAACCGACAAGCCAAGGGTGGCAGTTGCACTGTGCTATTGCATAAGTTCACATGCATACAAAAGGTCGACAGTAAAAACCTTCGTACATATATGTACGGATGTGAATCCGAGCATCTAGGCGGTGTCACGAGTACGGAACGGTAGATAATGTCCGTGAACAACCATGGTTAGGGGGACATATCATTGGGTTCTTGTCCCCACATTTGTGGGTCTTCCAATTGCTAGTGCTACGGCTGTATGACGATGATGCGGTGCGTTGCGCTACGTCGACGAGGGCTGGGTCACTCAATGCCCGCTGAGCGGGTCCGTCCGATGCTGCGCGCAAAGCGCCTCGACGGCTGATGGTCGCGCCGGTGCCGAGGAGAGAATAGTGCGGCCTCCGCGTCACGCATACCGTCCACCAGGGTCTCGTTGGGCATAACGCCAAGGGTGGCTGTCTTGGAAGTTTCCTCGATTCAGCCTCTATCATTCCCAGGGGGCGGCCACGGCCCATGTGATCGGCACGTCGGATGGGGGACAAGTCATGGGTCGGTCCGGGACGCGAGTACGGCGACACCGTCGTGCGCGGCTGGTGATACCCACGGTGCTGTGCACCGCGTTGCTCGCGGCGTGCGGGGAACCCGCTCCGACCCGCAATACTCCTTGGTTCGGCGGATACGTGAACACCACGGCCTATCCCTATTTCGACTTCGGCTCGAGTGCCGAGCTCCGTCGCCCCATTCTGGGGTTCGTGGTGGCGGATCCGGAGGAGCCGTGCACACCGTCCTGGGGCGGATACTTCACGCTCCAGGAGGCCGCCACCGAACTGAGGCTCGACCAGCAGATCACGCAGCTGCGCAACAGCGGTCAGGACGTGGTGGTGTCCTTCGGCGGTGCGGCCGAGGATGAGCTGTCCACTGCTTGCGAGGATTCCGCGGCCTTGTACGACGCCTACCGGACAGTGATCGACCGCTACGAACTCGACACCGTGGACTTTGACGTTGAGATGGACGATCTCGGTGACCGCGAGGCCAACCAGCGACGGGCAGAGGCCGTCCTCCGGTTGCAGGAGGATCGTCCGAAGAACGACCCATTGCGGGTCTGGGCGACTCTTCCCGTGGGCCCGCAGGGGCTGGATGAGGACTCCCAGGACGTAGTGGCCCAACTCTTGAACGGGGGGGTGGAACTAGCGGGGGTGAATCTGATGATCATGAACTTCGGGGAGAACGCCTCCGGCCGGGGTCAGATGGTTGAGACATCCGTGACGGCGGCACGGTCGGCCCAGTCGCAGATTAAGGAGCTCTATGCGCACGCGGGGCAGGAGCTGTCCGACGACCTGGTGTGGAACCGGATGGGCTTGACCCCGATGATCGGCCAGAACGACATCCGCGAGAATGTCGTCGACCAAAGCGCCGCTGAAGAACTGAACCGTTTCGCCCGGGAACAGGGTGTGGGGCGTCTCTCCTTCTGGTCCCTCAACCGAGACCGGTCCTGTGGCTCCGAGCAGCGAGATCTGCGGGAGGCGACCGACCTGTGTAGTGGCATTCAGCAGCAACCCGGTGACTTCACCGAGGTTCTGAGCCAAGGCTTCGAGGAATGATCCACCCTGTTACGCAGGTGTCAGGCAGGCCGAGACCCACCCGGTCCCGGGCGTAGATGGGACTGCCGCACGATTAGGTGACATCCTGACCTGACCTACAGCCTGGTTTCCAGTCATGGTGGCTAGCTTCCAGCGGTGGTGAGTGCCTGTGGCGTTC
>NZ_JBHZTC010000023.1:0-53987 GCF_042879195.1 Kocuria nitroreducens | reverse complement strand
ATCAGCGACGAGGCGCAGTTGCCGACACCGGCAACGGCCACGCGAATGGGATGGTGGGACACGGGACTCCTTCGTCGTGAGGCCGACCGCACCGACCGTGCGGTCGGCGCGGCGTGCCTCTCGGGGGTGGCTGGGGTGCGAGGGGACGTGAGGGGACGTGAGGGGACGTGAGGGTGTGTCCCGGCGCGGGCGAGGCCCCGGACCGGGACGGCAGTGATCCGTCAGTGGCCGCGGGCGATCCACTCCTGCAGGTGGGGCTTCTCGGCGCCGATCGTGGTGGGCTCCCCGTGCCCGGTGAGGACCTCGGTGTCCACCGGCAGGGTCAGCAGACGGGTGCGGATGGACTCGATGATGGCGTCGAAGTCGGAGTAGGACCGCCCGGTGGCCCCGGGGCCGCCCTGGAACAGGGTGTCCCCGGAGAGCAGCACCCCGCCCGCTCCGAGACCGGGAGCGGCGAAGCACACCGAGCCGGGGGAGTGCCCGGGGGTGTGGAGGGCCACCAGCTGCGCCCCGGCCACCGTGAAGCGGTCGCCGTCGGCGATCTCGATGTCGAAGCCGGCCGTCGGGTGGACCTGCTCCCACAGCATCGCGTCGGCCGGGTGCAGGTGCACGGGCGCGCGGAGGGCCTCGCGCACCTCCAGAACGGCGCGGATGTGGTCGTCGTGGCCGTGGGTCAGGAGGATCGCTCGAGTGTCGCGGATCCCCACCGCCGCCGCCACGGCAGCGGCGTCGTGGGCCGGGTCGATGACGATGCACTGTTCGTCGTCACCGACGATCCAGACGTTGTTCTCGACCGCCCAGGTGCCCCCGTCCAGGGAGAACGTGCCCGCGGTCACCAGCCGTTCCACCCTCGCCCCTCGGGAGGAGCCGGTTCCGCTGCTTCCGGTGGTCGTGGTCTGCGTGCGCTCGGGGCGGCTTCCGTCCGGCACCGGCATCTGCCCAGAGACGCAGCCCGAGCTCATCGCGCCTCCCCGAGGGCATCGCAGGCTCCGGGATCGGGTGCGGGTGCCGTGTCCACGCGCAAGGTCCGGACCCTGCCCCTGGACACCGTGCGGTGAGCTCGGTGCATCAGGTCTTCCTCTCCGTGCCGGGGGGCCGGCCGCTGTCGGCAGTGGCCGATGGGCGGACGCCGATCGTGGACCCCGCTCGCCACCACGAATCAGGGTCGGCTCAATTGGTGCAACGCGTGTCGTAATGTGCAACGCCGCTCGTGGGAAGAGTCTCCGGGGGATCGTCGTCCCTGTCAAGGGACGCCGGGGAGGACGCCTCGGCTCAGGAGTGGCCTCGAAAACGCGTACCGCTGTCGTGCCGGCCTCAGGTGCTTCGTCCAGCGGCGCACGAGCGGCGACAACCGCACCCCGGGACGCGTGCCGCCTGCGGCCGGACGGGACGTCCAGCCGCAGGCGCGCGTGGTGCCCGGTCACCGAAGGCGGCCGGTCTGTTCGTGGTCGACCTCGGCGAGCTCCATCCGGTCGAGGATCGTGGCGGAGATCTCCTCGACGGACATGGAGGCGGAGTTGACGTGGGGAATGCTGTTGAGGGCGTACATCTCCTCGGCGTTGCGCAGTTCCCAGGAGCACTGGGCGAGGGAGGAGTAGACGGTCGACGGTCGCCGTTCCTGGCGGACCTGGCTCAGCCTGAGGGGCTGTGAGGTGAGTCCGAAGCACTTGCCGGTGTGGGGCGCGACGGGTGCCGGCATGGACCGGCGTTCGAAGTCCTCGTCCACCAGCGGGAAGTTGGCGACACGGATGCCGTGCTGCAGGGCCAGGTACATGCTGGTGGGGGTCTTGCCGCAGCGTGAGGGGGCGATGAGGATCAGGTCGGCCCGCTCCAGCGCCCGGATGGACTGGCCGTCGTCGTGCTCCATGGAGTACTCCACCGCCGCCATCCGCGTCTGGTAGCGGATGGCGTCCCCGACCCCGTGGGCCCGGCCCGGCTGCAGGTTCGCCGTGGCGTGCAGTGCGGTCTCGAGCTGGGGGAGGTGGGTGCCGAAGAGGTCCACGAAGAAGCCCTGGCTGCCGGCGAGGATGCCGCGGATGTCCGGGTCGACGACCGTGGAGAACACGACCGGCATCCGCCCGGTGTCCGCCACGGCGTCGATCCGGGCCGTCACCTGCCGTGCCCGCTCCGCGGTGATGATGAACGGCACGGTGTGGCGCTCGAAGCGCTGTTCCGGGAACTGGGTGATCAGGGTGTTGCCCAGGGTCTCGGCGGTGATTCCTGTGCTGTCCGACAGGAAGAACGCCACCGGGCAGGTGTCGGTCACTGGCTGGTGTGCCTCTCTGGTGGTGTGCCTCGCACGAGGAGCCCGTCCCGGCGCGGGGCGCCGCGACGGGTGGACTCTCACACGCTGGGCTGCGGCGCGGTGCGGGCCAGGGACAGCCAGGTGCCCACGACGGCGTCGGGGTTCAGCGAGACCGAGTCGATGCCCTGTGCCAGCAGCCACTGGGCCAGGTCGGGGTGGTCGCTGGGACCCTGCCCGCAGATTCCGACGTACTTGCCGCGGGCACGGCAGGCGGAGATGGCCAGGGCCAGGAGCTTCTTCACGGCCGGATCGCGCTCGTCGAAGGATCCGGCGACCAGTGCGGAGTCCCGGTCCAGGCCCAGGGTGAGCTGAGTGAGGTCGTTGGATCCGATGGAGAAGCCGTCGAAGTGGTCCAGGAACTCGTCGGCCAGCAGGGCGTTGGCGGGGAGCTCGCACATCATGACGATCTCCAGGCCGTCCTCCCCGCGGGCCAGGCCGTTGGCGGCCAGCAGCTCCACCACCCCCTCGGCCTCGGCGAGGGTGCGCACGAACGGGACCATGAGCTCGACGTTGGTCAGGCCCATGGTGGTGCGCACCTGGCGGACGGCCTCGCACTCCAGCTCGAAGGCCTCACGGAAGGACGGGGACAGGTATCGGGAGGCGCCCCGGAAGCCGAGCATGGGGTTCTCCTCGGCCGGCTCGAACGCCGGCCCGCCGAGCAGATTGGCGTACTCGTTGGACTTGAAGTCCGACAGCCGGATGATCACCGGTTCCGGGGCGAAGGCCGCCGCGATCGTGGAGATCCCCTCCGCCAGGCGCTTGACGTAGAAGTCGCGCGGGCCGGCGTAGGCGGCGATCCGCTCCTGGATCTGCCGGACGACGTCGGTCGGCAGGCCCGGCGTGCCGTTCTCCAGGGCCAGCAGTGCCAGGGGGTGGATGCCGATCTGACGGTTGATGATGAACTCCAGCCGGGCCAGCCCCACCCCGTGGTGCGGCAGCTGGGCGAAGCTGAACGCCTGTTCCGGGGTGCCCACGTTCATCATCACCTTCAGCGGTGCCTCCGGCATGGACCCCAGAGAGGTCTCCTCCACCGTGTAGTCCAGCAGCCCCTCGTAGACCAGGCCCGCCTCGCCCTCGGCGCAGGAGACCGTCACCGCGGCACCCTCGGCCAGGACCGCGGTGGCGTTCCCCGCGCCGACGACCGCGGGGATGCCCAGCTCCCGGGCGATGATCGCGGCGTGGCAGGTGCGTCCGCCACGGTCGGTGACGATCGCGGCGGCCTTCTTCATGATCGGCTCCCAGTCCGGGTCGGTCATCGAGGCCACGAGCACGTCACCTGCCTGGAAGGAGGCCATCTGCTCGATCGAGCTCAGCACCCGGACCTGCCCGGCGCCGATGCGCTGGCCGATGGCCCGTCCCTCGGCCAGCACTCTGGCCCGCTCGTGGAGCCGGTAGCGGGACACGGCCCCGGCGGCCCGGCGGGAGACGACCGTCTCGGGGCGGGCCTGCAGGATGTAGAGGCGCCCGTCGGTCCCGTCCAGGCCCCACTCGATGTCCATCGGGCGCCCGTAGTGGGCCTCGATCGCCACGCCGTACCGGGCCAGCTGCTCCACCTGCGCATCGGTGAGGCTGAAGCGGGTCCGCCGCTCCGCCGGGACCGGCGCGAACTCCACCGTCCGTCCGTCCTCCTGGGCCTCGGCGTAGGTCATCTGCAGGGCCTTCTCCCCGAGCCCCCGCTTGAGCACCGCGGGTCGGCCGGCGGCCAGGGCCGGCTTGTAGACGTAGAACTCGTCCGGGTTCACCGCACCCTGCACCACGGCCTCGCCCAGTCCGTAGGACGAGGTGATGAAGACCGCGTCGGTGAAGCCGGACTCGGTGTCCATGGTGAACATCACCCCCGAGGCCCCGACGTCGGAGCGCACCATGCGCTGCACCCCGACCGAGAGCGCCACCTCGGCGTGGGCGAACCCGTGGTGGACCCGGTAGGCGATCGCCCGGTCGTTGTACAGCGACGCGAAGACCTCCTTGACCGCCGCCAGCACGTTCTCCACCCCGCGCACGTTCAACAGCGTCTCCTGCTGGCCGGCGAAGGAGGCGTCGGGCAGGTCCTCCGCGGTCGCACTGGAGCGCACCGCCCAGGAGACCTCAGCACCGTCGGCCTGGGAGCCGGCCAGCTCGTCGTAGCCGGTGCGGACCGCGTCCTCGAGGGCGCTCGGCAACGGAGACTGCTGGATCAGGGACCGGATCTGTGCGCCCGCCCGGCTCAGGGCGCTCACGTCGGCAGTGTCCAGGCCCTGGAGGATCTCGGCGATCCGCCTGTCCAGGCCATCTGACCGGAGGAACTCCCGGAAGGCGGTGGCCGTCGTGGCAAAGCCGCCGGGAACCACCACCCCGGCCGTGTCCAGGTTGCGGATCAGCTCCCCCAGGGAGGCGTTCTTGCCCCCGACCTCCTCGAGGTCGGACAGATCGATCTCGGTGAACGGAAGGACATGGGTCATCAGAATGGTGCTCCTAGAGGTGCGTTCGAGCGGGCAACGGTCGTGTCGTGGGGGAAGGCCGGTACCGAGCCGGTCGCCGCCACAGTGCGGTGTGCTGCCCGGTGGCGTTCACCGTCCATGACGGAGCCGACAGCACCTGTCGCCAACAGATATATCACTCATATATCGAGGAAGGAAGAAGATGTCCTCACGCGACAGAGGGCTGGGTCGGCCGTCGACGGTGCTCGTGCTGACCGCCCTGTCGACCGTGGCATGGACCCATGGGGAGGTCGACTGTTCGGGCCCGGGCGTGTGTCCCTGGGGGTGCGCTGACCGGGGGCGCTCCTCACGCCTCCTCGGCCACGGCCCGCCCGATCGTCTCCCGCAGGATCTCGCTGGTGCCCCCGAAGATCGTCAGCAGCCGGGACGCGAGGTAGGCCTGCGCCACCGGGTAGTCGAGGATGTAGCCGTACCCGCCGTGCAGCTGCAGGCACCGGTCGGCGACGGACCTCGCCCGCTCGCTCGCCCAGTACTTGGCCTTGGACGCCCCGACCACGTCGAGGGCTCCCGCATTGAACGCGTGCACCGCCCGCTGCACGTAGGCCTCGACGACCTCCACCTCGACCGTCAGCTCCGCGAGCTCGAACCGGGTGTGCTGGAAGTCGAGCACGCGGGAGCCGAAGGCCGTGCGCTCGCCGGTGTACCGGAGGGTGCTCTCCAGGGTCGAGCGCGCGACGGCGCTCGCGGCCACGGCGACCGCCAGCCGCCCCTGCGGCAGCACCTGCTGGATCTGCCGCAGCCCACCGCCCTCGGTGCCGACGAGGTTCGCGGCGGGGACACGGACGTCCTCGAAGAACAGCTCGACGGTGTCCGAGGCCTTGACCCCCATCTTGTCGAGCTGCCTGCCGGTCTCGTAGCCGGGGGAGTCCGCCTTGTGCACCAGGAACAGGCTGAAGCCGTCCTCCCCGGCGCGCCCGGTCCCTCCGTCCGTGCGCGCCAGAACCAGGGCGGCGTCCCCGCTGATCCCGTTGCCGATGAACGTCTTCTGACCGGTGAGCACCCACTCCTCGCCGTCGCGCACGGCCCGGGTGCGCACCCCGCGCAGGTCGGAGCCCGCGTCCGGCTCGGTCCAGGCCACGGAGGTGACGAGCTCTCCGCCGAGCATGCGCGGCAGCCACCGCCGCTTCTGCTCGTCGGTGCCGTGGGCGAGCAGGTGGGGCAGCACCCAGTCGTCGTGCAGGTGCAGGGCGAGGGCCACGCCGAGGGCGCCCTGCCGGACCAGCTCCTCGTCGAGCACGGCGCGGAACCGGTAGTCCGTCAGGCCCATGCCCCCGAACTCCTCGGGCACGGCGAGGCCGAGCAGCCCCGCCCCGCCGGCGGCCGTCCACATGCTGCGGGGCATCAGGTGCTGGGCGTCCCACTCGGCATAGTGCGGCGCCACCTCGCGGGCGGTGAACTCGCGGGCGGCCTCGCGGAACTCCTCGTGCTCCTCCTCGTAGAAGGATCGGTCGAAGGGCCGGCCGGCCGGGGTCTCGGTCACGGGGTTCCTCCTGTGCTGGTGGGGATCGGGCCGAACGCGGTGCGCAGCGCGGCCCAGGTCATCTCCTCGAGGGCGGCTCGGGCGTCGTCGAGCCGCCCCGCTTCCTGCGGGGCGCGCAGCCGGTGCGCCGTCCGCAGGGTGTGGGGGGTCGAGTTGATGAGCCCGAAGGCGGCCTGCGCGCGCAGGGTGAGCTCCGCGACGTCGCGCGCGGGGGCCAGCTCGCGCAGAGCGTCCACCCACAGCGTCACGTAGCCCCGCTGCAGGACGCGGACCGCACGGCGGTCCTCCTCGGTGAGGTTCTGCAGCTCCCTGTCCTGCACCACGATCACGGCGGGGTGGCGCAGCGCGAACTCCACCTGGAAGGAGATCAGCGCCCGCAGCCGCCGGGCCGGGTCGGGGGAGCGGTCCACCACCTCGCGGCCCCGGTCGAGCAGGTCGGCGCTGACCTCGAGGAGGATCGCGCCCAGGACCGCCTGCTTGCTCGGGAAGTGCCGGTAGACGGCGGGCCCGCTGACTCCCGCGGCGGCGCCGATGTCGTCGATCGAGACGCCGGCGAAGCCGCGCTCGGCGAAGAGCGTCGCGGAGGCGGCCAGGAGGTCCTGGCGCCGCCGGGCCTTCGCCTGCCCGCGCACGGTGGTGGGCGGGCCGGGGCCGGGCTCGGTCTGGGTCACGGTTCCTGCTCTCGGGATCGGTTTCCTGGACATTCTAGTGAGGCGCCACTAACCTGAACCTCAAGTTAGTCCAGATTAACCGAAACGGCATCCTCGGACTGCCGGCCTGGAACGGAGGAGACGGATGGGCGTGCTGAGCACCCAGGTCGATCCGGGCAGCGCGGAGTTCGCCACTAACGCGGCCGACCAGCAGGAGCTCGCCGAGGAGCTGGCCCGGCGCCTGGAGCGGGCGGCGCAGGGCGGGCCGGAGGCCTCCCGGCAACGGCACATGGCCCGCGGCAAGCTGCTGCCGCGCGAGCGGGTGGAGCACCTCCTGGACGAGGGCAGCGCGTTCCTGGAGATCGGCGCCCTGGCCGCCGGGGGGATGTACGACGACGAGTGCCCGGGGGCCGGCGTGATCGCCGGGATCGGCCTGGTCCACGGCCGGCAGCTGATGGTCGTGTGCAACGACGCCACGGTCAAGGGCGGCACCTACTACCCCATGACGGTCAAGAAGCACCTGCGCGCCCAGGAGATCGCCCTTGAGAACCGGCTGCCCTGCGTCTACCTCGTCGACTCGGGCGGGGCGTACCTGCCGCTGCAGGACGAGGTCTTCCCGGACCGGGAGCACTTCGGGCGGATCTTCTACCACCAGGCCAACCTCTCGGCGGCGAGGATCCCGCAGATCGCGGCCGTGCTCGGCTCCTGCACGGCGGGCGGGGCCTACGTCCCCGCGATGAGCGACGAGACCGTGATCGTGCGTGCGCAGGGCACCGTCTTCCTGGGCGGCCCGCCGCTGGTGAAGGCCGCGACCGGGGAGCAGGTCACCGCCGAGGAGCTCGGCGGCGGCGACCTGCACGCCCGGACGTCCGGGGTGGTCGACCACCTCGCCGAGAACGACGTGCACGCCCTGCAGATCGTCCGGGACATCGTGGCGACCCTGCCGCCGCCGGGTCCCCGGGCGTGGCCGGTGGCGGAGGTCGCGGCCCCGGCCGTGGCCGAGGACGAGATCCCGGGGGCGGTGCCGGTGGACCCCAACTCCGGCTACGACGTGCACGAGGTCATCGCCCGGCTCGTGGACGGCAGCCGCTTCTCCGAGTTCAAGGCCGCGTACGGCACCACTCTGGTCACCGGCTTCGCCCACGTCCACGGCCACCCCGTGGGGATCGTGGCCAACAACGGGGTGCTCTTCGCGGAGTCGGCGCTGAAGGGCGCGCACTTCGTCGAGCTGTGCGACCAGCGGGGGATCCCGCTGCTGTTCCTGCAGAACATCACCGGCTTCATGGTGGGCCGCGACTACGAGGCCGGCGGCATCGCCAAGCACGGCGCCAAGATGGTCACGGCCGTGGCCACCACCCGGGTGCCCAAGCTGACCGTGGTGATCGGCGGCTCCTTCGGCGCCGGCAACTACTCGATGTGCGGGCGGGCCTACTCCCCGCGCTTCCTGTTCCTGTGGCCCCAGGCGAGGACCTCGGTGATGGGTGGGACCCAGGCCGCCTCGGTGCTGGCCACCGTGAGGGCCGACCGGCTGGCCGCCCGCGGACAGGAGTGGGACCCGGCCGAGCGCGAGGCGTTCATGGCGCCGATCCGCCGGCAGTACGAGGAGCAGGGCAGTCCCTGGTACTCCACCGCCCGGCTGTGGGACGACGGCGTGATCGCCCCGGCCGACACCCGGGAGGTGCTCGGGCTGGCCCTCGAGGTCTGCTCCCGGACCCCGCTGCCCGAGCCTGCCTTCGGCCTCTTCCGGATGTGATCCCTGTGACCACCAGCACGCCCCCGCGCCGCTTCGACGTCGTCCTCGTCGCCAACCGCGGGGAGATCGCCCGCCGTATCCTGCGCACGCTCAAGGAGCTGGGGATCCGCTCGGTCGCGGTCCACAGCGAAGCCGACCGCGGCGCCGTGCACGTGCGCGAGGCCGACGTGGCCGTGTGCGTGGGCCCGGCGGCCCCGGCGCAGAGCTATCTGCGCATCGACGCCGTGCTCGAGGCGGCGCGGGCCACCGGCGCACAGGCGATCCACCCCGGCTACGGGTTCCTGTCCGAGAACGCCGCCTTCGCCCGGGCGTGCGCGGACGCGGGGATCGTGTTCATCGGCCCGGGCGTGGAGGCGCTCGAGACGATGGGCGACAAGATCCGTGCCAAACAGCACGTGTCCGCCGCCGGGGTGCCCACGGTCGCCGGGGTCTCGGAGCCCGGGCTCGACGACGACGCCCTGGTCGCCGCGGCCGCCGGGATGGACTTTCCCGTCCTGATCAAGCCCTCGGCCGGGGGCGGCGGCAAGGGCATGCACGTGGCGCGCACCCCCGAGGAGCTGCCGGAGAGCCTGGCCACGGCCCGCCGGGTGGCCGCGGCCGCGTTCGGGGACGACACCCTGCTCCTCGAGCAGCTCATCGAGTCCCCCCGGCACATCGAGGTGCAGGTCCTCGCCGACGCCCACGGTGCCGTGGTGCACCTGGGGGAGCGCGAGTGCTCGTTGCAGCGGCGGCACCAGAAGGTCATCGAGGAGGCGCCCTCGCCGCTGCTGGACCCCGCCACCCGGGAGAGGATCGGGGAGGCCGCCTGCCGGGTGGCCCGCTCCGTGGGCTACACCGGTGCGGGCACCGTGGAGTTCCTGGTGCCCGCCGCCCAGCCGGACACCTTCTTCTTCATGGAGATGAACACCCGTCTGCAGGTGGAGCACCCCGTCACGGAACTGGTCACCGGCGTGGACCTCGTGGCGCAGCAGATCCGCGTCGCCGCGGGAGAGCCGCTGGGCCTGGCGCAGGAGGACGTGGTGCTCAGCGGCCACGCGGTCGAGGCCCGGCTCTACGCCGAGGACCCCGCCCGCGGCTTCCTGCCCACCGCCGGCACCGTGCTGGCGCTGGAGGAGGCCTCCGGTCCGGGGATCCGGGTGGACTCCTCGCTGGCGCCGGGGCTGACGGTGGGCTCGGACTACGACCCGATGCTCGCCAAGGTCGTCGCCTGGGGCGCGGACCGGGCCCAGGCCCTCGACCGGCTCGACCTGGCTCTGGCACGGACCGTGGTGCTCGGGGTGGGCACCAACACCGAGTACCTGCGCGCCCTGCTGGCCGACCCGGAGGTGCGCGCCGGGGACATGGACACCACCCTCATCGAGCGGCGCCTGCCGGAGCTGGAGTTCACGGCCCCCGACGAGAGCCATTTCGCCGCCGCGGCCGCCCACCTCGCCCAGCACCACCCCGCCGACCCGCGCCCCGCCGGGGACACGAGCCCCTGGTCCCGCCCGGACGGCTGGCGGGCCGCCGGCCGCGCCCGGCCCGCGGTGGTGCTGGCCCACGGGCTCGAGGAGCCCCGCCGGACCGTCGTGGACCCCGCCGTGCGGCTGACCCCGCTGCCGGGCCGTCCGGCCGCGCACCTGCTCGAGATCGGCGGGACGTCGCGGGTGGTCCACGTCGCCGCCGCCGCGGGTGGGGACAGCGTGTGGGTGGGCGAGGACGGGTTCGCCGTGGAGCTCCAGGTCCTGACCCGCGAGGCCAGGCTCGAGCGGGTGCTGGCCGCCCTGGAGCGCACGGCCGGGCCCGCCGCCCCGGAGCTGCACTCGCCCATGCCCGGCACCGTCGTCGCCGTTCCGGTGCGCACCGGGGACCGGGTCGCCGAGGGCCGGACCGTGGTGGTGGTCGAGGCCATGAAGATGGAGCACCGCCTGACCGCGCCCACCGCGGGCACCGTCGAGCTCTCCGTGCGGACCGGCGAGCAGGTGCGGCTGCACCAGCTGCTCGCCCGCGTGGTCCCCGACGTCGTGCCCGGGGCCCTCTCCGGGGACGCCCGTGACCACGGGCCCGCCGGCAGCCCTGACGGGACGCCCGGCGACGCCCCCGAGGCACCCGGCACCCGACCGCCGACCGATCCCCGCCCGACCGACCAGGAGCACACCCCGTGAACTTCGAGCTCGACGAGGAGTACCAGGATCTCTCCGACACCGTCCGCGACTTCGCCGACGAGGTGATCGCCCCGGTTTCCGCGCAGTACGACGCGGCCCACGCGTTCCCCTACGACATCGTGGCGCAGATGGGCGAGATGGGCCTGTTCGGCCTGCCCTTCCCCGAGGAGTACGGGGGGATGGGCGGGGACTGCTTCGCCCTGTGCCTGGCGCTCGAGCAGATCGCCCGGGTCGACCAGTCCGTGGCCATCACCCTCGAGGCCGGCGTCTCCCTCGGCGCCATGCCCATCTTCCGCTTCGGCACCGAGGAGCAGAAGCAGCGGTGGCTCCCCGAGCTCGCCGCGGGCCGGGCGCTCGCCGGATTCGGCCTCACCGAGCCGGAGGCCGGCTCCGACGCCGGCGGCACCCGCACCACCGCGCAGCGGGAGGACGGGCAGTGGGTGGTCAACGGCACCAAGGAGTTCATCACCAACTCCGGCACCGACATCACCCGCCTGGTGAACGTCACCGCGGTCACGGGCACCACGGAGCTGCCGGACGGGCGGGTCCGGAAGGACATCTCCACGATCATCGTCCCCACGGACACCCCCGGCTTCCGCGCGGAGAAGGCCTACGACAAGGTCGGCTGGAACGCCTCGGACACCCACCCGCTGTCCCTCCAGGACGTGCGGGTCCCCGAGGAGAACCTGCTGGGGGAGGAGGGCCGCGGCTACGCGAACTTCCTGTCCATCCTCGACGAGGGCCGCATCGCCATCGCGGCCCTGGCCACGGGCGCCGCCCAGGGCTGCGTCGAGGAGTCCGTGCGCTACGCGCAGGAGCGGCAGTCCTTCGGCCGCCCCATCGGGGAGAACCAGGCCGTCTCCTTCAAGATCGCCCGCATGGAGGCCCGCGCTCACACCGCCCGGCTGGCCTACTACGACGCCGCCTCCCGGATGCTCGCCGGCCGGCCGTTCAAGACGCAGGCCGCGATCGCCAAGCTCGTGGCCGGGGAGGCCGCGATGGACAACGCCCGGGACGCCACCCAGGTCTTCGGCGGCTACGGGTTCATCAACGAGTTCCGGGTGGCCCGCCACTACCGGGACGCCAAGATCCTCGAGGTCGGCGAGGGCACCACCGAAGTGCAGCTCATGCTCATCGCCCGCGAGCTCGGACTGTGAGGAGGCGCCCGTGACCGAGGAGCGCAAGGTGGTCCGCCAGCGCGGGCTGTGGTTCGAGGAGTTCGAGGTCGGCACGGTCTACGAGCACGCCCCGGGCCGGACCGTCACCGAGGCGGACAACGTGCTGTTCACGACCCTCACCATGAACACCCAGTCCTTGCACCTGGACGCCGCGTGGTCGGCGCGCCAGCCCTTCGGCCGGCGGCTCGTGAACTCCATGTTCACCCTCTCGACCCTCGTGGGGGCGTCCGTGGCCCAGCTGACCCAGGGCACCATCGTGGCGAACCTCGGCTTCGAGGAGGTCGCGTTCCCGCACCCGCTCTTCCACGGGGACACCCTGTACTCGTCCTCCGAGATCCTCGGCACGCGACCCTCGTCCTCCCGGCCCGGGCAGGGGATCGTCCGCGTCAAGCACGTGGGCCGCAACCAGGACGGGGCTGTCGTCGCCGAGTGCACCCGCTCGGTGCTCATGTGGTCCCGCGACGTCGCCCCGCAGTGACCTCCCGCAGCGACAGCGCACCGCGACGACCCGCACCGGCACCCCGGAGCGGCACCCCGGCGAAGGAGCCCCGATGACCGACCCGTTCCCCCTCGGCCCGGCCCTGCTGTTCTGCCCGGCCGACCGCCCCGAGCGCTACGCCAAGGCGGCCGAGCGCGCCGACGCCGTGATCCTCGACCTGGAGGACGCCGTGGCGCCGTCCGCCAAGCCGGCCGCCCGGGACGCCCTCGTGGCCACGCCCCTGGACCCCGCCCGCACCGTCGTGCGGATCAACGCCGAGGACACCGAGGACTTCGCCCACGACCTCGTCGCGCTGCGGCACACCGAGTACACCACCGTGATGCTGCCCAAGACCGCCTCCGCCGAACGGCTCGCCGTCGCCGCGGAGCTGGGTCTGCACCGCGTCGTGGCGCTGTGCGAGACCGCGGAGGGCGTGGTCAACGCGGCCGAGATCGCTCGGGCCCCCAGCGTGGTCGCGCTGATGTGGGGCGCCGAGGACCTCGTGGCCTCGCTCGGCGGCAGCTCGTCCCGGCGCCGGGACGGCTCCTACCGGGACGTGGCCCGCCACGCCCGCTCCGCCGTCCTGCTCGCGGCGGGCGCCGCCGGCCGGCCCGCCATCGACGCGGTGCACGTCGACATCGGGGACCACGACGGGCTGCGCGAGGAGGCCCTGGACGCGGTGGCCTCCGGCTTCGCGGCCACCGCCTGCATCCACCCCGGGCAGGTCGAGACCATCCGCGCCGCCTACCGGCCCGACGCCGAGGAGGTCGAGGCCGCCCGCGATCTGCTCGACGCCGCCCGCCGCGCCCCCGGCGTCTTCACGTTCCGCGGGCGGATGGTCGACGAGCCCCTGATCCGCCACGCCGAGCGCCTCGTGCGCCGCGCGGACGCCTGAGCACCCCGTCCGCCGCACGAACCGCTCCGTCCAGCCCCGTCCTGTCCCGTTCTGCCCGTCCCGTCCGGAGGAGACCATGAGCCAGCCCCTGACGATCGTCGTCCCCGTCAAGCACGTCCCCGACGCCGCGGGAGGCCGCGTCCTCGCCGGGAGCCCACCGCTGCTCGAGCGCTCGTCCGGGATCCTCTCCGAGCTCGACGAGTACGCCCTCGAGGCCGCGGTGCAGACCGTCGAAACGCACGGCGGCGCAGCGGCCGGACACCGCGTGCTCGCCCTCACCCTGGGGCCCGCGGGCGCGACGGACGCGCTCAAGCGCGCCCTCCAGCTGGGCGCCGACGCCGGGTTCCACGTGCTCGACGACGCCCTCGCCGGCTCCGACGCCTGGGCCACCGCCCGCGTGCTGGCCGCCGCGGTCGAGCGGATCGCCGCCGAGGAGGACAAGGCCGTGGATCTCGTGCTCACCGGCATGGCCTCCACCGACGGCGAGACGTCCCTGGTTCCCGGTCAGCTGGCCGAGCGGCTCGGTCTCGCCCACGTCGGCTTCGCGAGCTCCCTGGCCCTGGCCGAGGACGGCGCCTCGCTCACGGCCACCCGGCACACAGAGACCGAGGCCCTCCTGGTCGTCGCGGACCTTCCGGCGCTCGTGGCCGTGACGGACCAGGCCAACACCCCCCGCTACCCCAACTTCAAGGCGATCATGGCGGCCAAGAAGAAGCCCGTGCGGACGTGGTCGGTCGCCGACCTCGGCCTGGACGCCGGCGCCGTGGGCCTCGTCGGCTCGCTCACCGAGGTGCTCGACGCCGTGCCGCGCCCGCCCCGGACCGCCGGGGAGGTCGTGCTCGACGAGGGCGAGGGCGGCATCCGTCTCGCCGAGTTCCTCCTGGCCCGGAAGCTCGTCTGAGCGCCCGGCCGCACCCCGCAGGACCCCCATCGCACGCGCCCGCCCACCGGGCAGGAGGAGGACGACCATGACCACGACCGCAACCACGACGAGCACGAGCACGACCGCCGCCCTGGTGGTGCTGGGCACCGCGGACCGGCTCCGCCGGGCCGACCGGGAGCTGCTCGTGCTCGCGGGCACCGTGGGCGCGACGCACGTCGTCGTGCCGGACGTGCCGGGCGACGCCCTGCTCGGCGAGCTCGCCGCCCACGCGGTGGACACCGTGCACGCCCCGGAGGGCGGCCCGGGGGACCGGCTCACCACGCCGGTGGTCGCGCTCGCGGAGGCGGCCGCCCGGGAGTCCGGTGCCACCGTGCTGCTGCTCGCCGGCACCCCCGAGGCCAGGGACGTCGCCGCGCGCCTCGGTGTGCGGCTCGATGCCGGTGTGGTCACCGACGTGGTGGCCCTCGACGACGACCTCGTCGCCACCAAGTCCGTCCTCGCCGGGGGATGGACCACCCGGTGCCGGGCCACGAGCCGGGTGCTGATCGCGACCGTCCGCCCCAACTCGGTCGACGTCCCCGCCGACCTCGCCGACGCCACCACGGAGGGGCAGGCCAGGACGCAGCGCCCGCGGGTGCGCACGCACGCCCTCGAGGACACCGTGCCCGCGGCCCGGGTGGTGGGCCGGGCGGAGCTGCCGGCCTCCGGGCGCCCGGCGCTGGGCGAGGCGCGCGTGGTCGTGGCCGGCGGCCGCGGCACGGGCGGGGACTTCGGCCCGCTCGAGGAGCTCGCGGACGTCCTGGGCGGGGCGATCGGGGCCTCCCGTGCGGCGGTGGACGCCGGGTGGATCGGCCCCGAGGCCCAGGTGGGCCAGACCGGCCACACCGTCTCCCCGCAGCTCTACGTCTCGTGCGGGATCTCCGGGGCCATCCAGCAGCGCGCGGGGATGCAGACGGCGGGAACGATCGTGGCCGTGAACAAGGACGAGCAGGCGCCGGTCTTCGAGATCGCCGACCTCGGCATCGTGGGCGACCTGCAGAAGGTGCTGCCCCAGGCGGTCGAGCACCTCAGGGCGCTGCGCGGCTAGGCTCCGGGCACCCGGTCCGGCCGGTGGACGCTCACCCCGGGACGGCCGCTCAGCGCACCACGGTCCGGTGGCCGGCGTCAAGCCGCCGGGTCCAGCCGCGGGCGTCGAGGTGCTCGAGCAGCGGGATCGCGACGCGCCGGGAGGTGCCGAGCGCCTGGCGCGCCTGGCTCGTGGTGAAGGGCTGCGGCAACCGGGCGAGCTCGCGCATCGCCAGGGCAGGGGCGGTGGGCAGCAGCACGACACCGTCCCCCAGCCGGAGCAGCCGGCCGGTCCTCTCGGCGGCGGCGAGCTCGCGGGCGCCGAGCCGCAGCTTCGTCAGGTCGTCGGCCTCGGGGCTCCGGAAGGGCTCGGCCCCGAGCCGTCGTTCCAGCTCGAGCACCGCGGTCTCGTGGGCGCCGAGGCCGCCGCGGTGGTGCGGGGAGCGGATGTGCCCGCCGTCCCGCTCCAGGCCGGCGCCGTGGACCACGGCGTCGACCAGCACGGCGTCCGGCAGCGCGAGCAGGTCACGGGCGGCGCCCCGCGAGAGGCCAGCGGCCAGGGGGTCGCGGGCGTGCAGCTCCTCCACCGCCGTGCGCAGCCGCTGCGTCCAGGACTCGAGCACGGGGGCGTGCACCCACCAGTCGCCGAGCACGCGCACGTCGACGGGCGGGGTGGCGCCCGCGGCGGGCAGCAGCCCGAGGCGGTGCAGGTGCTGCGCCTGCACCGCGCCGCGGCGGGCCACCTCCACGCCGACGTCCCCGTGCACGTCCATGCCGACGAGCCGGGCGGCGCGGCGCGCCCGGTCACCGCGCCGTCGCAGCGCGGGCGGATCGGCGTCGAGGACCTGGGCTCCTCCGAGCACCGAGCGGCTGCCGGGGTCGCGGAGCACCAGCCGGTCCCCGAGGACCAGGGGCAGGGGCCGGTCGAGGACCAGCCGGGCGTGGTCGTCGTCGAACGGGCTCAGCCGGGCGGGCACCGCCGCGGTGCCCGCGTGGACCACGAGCTGCTCGGCCGTCCCGGTGAAGGCAGGACCGGTGCTGCGGCGGATGTCGAGGACGCCGGTGAGCGGCCACGTGCCCGGGGTGACCAGGGCGTCGCCGCGGTGCACGTCGGCGGCGGACACCCCCCGCAGGTTGAGCGCCACGCGGGTGCACGGCTCCAGCGCGGTGCGCGGCACGTTCCGGCTGTGCATGCCACGGACAGCGACCGGCACGGCCTCGCCGTGGCCGAGCAGGTGCAGCCGGTCGCCCTGCCGGAGCGTTCCCGCGGTCAGCGTGCCGGTCACCACCGTGCCGGAACCGGTGATCGTGAAGGACCGGTCCACCCACAGCCGCAGCCACCCCTCGGCGGGCGCGGGCGTCCGCGCCAGGACGTCGTCGAGGACGGCGCGCAGCTCGGCGAGGCCCGTGCCCTCGAGGGCGGAGACGGTGACGACGGGCGCGTCGCGCAGTCCGGTCCCGGCCAGCTCGGCGCGGACCTGGGCGAGCACCTCGCCGGTGCGCGCGGGCGCCCGGTCGGCGCGGGTGAGCACCACCACGCCGTGCTCGATGCCGAGGGCCGCGACGGCGTCGCGGTGGTCGCCGGACTGGGCCTGCCACCCCTCGTCGACCGCGACGACGAAGCAGACGACGGGAGCCGGCCCGAGGCCGGCGAGCATGTTGCCGAGGAAGCGCTCGTGGCCCGGGACGTCCACGAAGGCCACGTCGCGCCCGGACGGCAGCGTGGTCCAGGCGTAGCCCAGGTCGATGGTCAGCCCGCGGCGGCGCTCCTCCTCCCACCGGTCGGGCTCCATGCCGGTGAGGGCCCGCACCAGGGTGCTCTTGCCGTGGTCGACGTGCCCGGCCGTGGCGACGACGTGCACGCTCACCGGGCCCCGCCGGTGACGCGGTCCGCCTCGGCGAGGGCGGTCAGGGCCGCCTGCACCGCCGCGCGCAGGCGCTCGTCGTCGGACTCGGGCACGCAGCGCAGGTCGAGCAGGCACGCGCGGTCGTGGACCCGGGGGAGCACGGCGGGGCGGCCGGCGCGCAGCAGCGGGGCCGCCGCCTCGGGCAGCCGCACCGCCCACCCCGGCAGGGGCACGCCGGGCGCACCGCCGCCGCCGACCCGGCCGTCGTGGGCGACCACCGGCGCGCCGACGGCCTGCGCGAGCCGCTCGGCCCGCTCGCGGAGCCGCTGCGGGTCCGCGTGCAGCGCCCTCTCGACCGGGGCGAGCCCACCGGTGAGCGTGGCCTCCAGCGCGGCGAGCGCGAGCTTGTCGGCGCGCACCGCCCGGGCGAGGGGGTGGGCGGCCAGGCGGGCGACGACGTCCGAGCTGCCGAGCACCAGTCCGGCCTGCGGGCCGCCGAGCAGCTTGTCGCCGCTGGCGATGACGATGTCGGCGCCGTCCTCGAGAGCGGCGGCGGCGTCGGGCTCGGACGGCAGGTGCGGGTCGGGGGTCAGCAGCCCGCTGCCGAGGTCGGCCACCAGGGGCACGCCGTGGGCCCGGGCCAGCGGCCGCAGCTCGCCGACCTCGACGGCCGAGGTGAATCCCTCCAGCCGGAAGTTGCTCGGGTGCACCTTGAGGAGGCACCCGGTCTCCGGGCCGATCGCCTCCGCGTAGTCGTGCAGGTGGGTCCGGTTGGTCGTGCCCACCTCGCGCAGCCGGGCGCCGGTCGACTCGATCAGCTCCGGCAGCCGGAAGCCGGCCCCGATCTCGACGAGCTCGCCGCGGCTGATCACCACGTCACGGCCGGCGGCCAGGGCCGTGGTGGCCAGCACCAGGGCGGCCGCGCCGTTGTTGACGACCAGTGCGTCCTGGGCCGGGGGGCAGGCGGCGAGCAGGGCCGCCCGGGCGGCGGCGCCGCGGCGGGAGCGGGCGCCGGTCACCAGGTCGAGCTCCACGTCGACGTACCCGCCGGCCGTGACCAGCGCGTCGAGGGCGGCCGCGGACAGCGGGGCGCGGCCGAGATTGGTGTGCACGACCACGCCGGTGGCATTGAGCACCGGAGTCAGGCTCGAGGCGGAGCGGGTCTCGAGCGCGGCGAGCACCGCCGGTGCGACCTCGCCGGGGGCGATCTCACCGCGCCGCGCCCGGTCCTGGGCGTCGCGCACCAGCGCGCGGAGGACGTCCTCGCTCAGCCGGCCGCGGGCCCGGCGGACGGGCGGCAGGGCCATGAGCTGGTCGGTGCGCGGGATCAGACGGCGTGGGTCGTCCAGGGCCACAGTCACTCCTCGTCGGGCGGCACGCGGTGCGGATGGGCAGCGCGGATGGGCAGCGCAGAGGTTGGCGGAGGCGGACGGGAATCGAACCCGCCAGGCCGAGGTGCTCGGCCTCACCGGTTTTGAAGACCGGGGGGCCCACCAGGACCCGGACGCCTCCGCCACCCAACCTAGCACCGCCGCCACCAGTAGGCTGACGGCATGGAACAGACCCGGACGTCGACCCCGTCCCCGTCCGCGACCGGAGCGGTCCGGCTGACCGGCTTCGCCCACGGCGGCGGGTGCGCGTGCAAGATCCCTCCCGGCGAGCTCGAGGACGCGGTCCGGGGCCTCACCGGCCAGGCGGGTGCCGGCGTGCTGGTCGGTCTCGACGACGGCGACGACGCCGCGGCCGTCCTGGTGCGCGAGGACCTCGCGGTGCTGTCCACCGCCGACTTCTTCACCCCGGTCGTCGACGACGCCTACGACTGGGGCCGGATCGCCGCCGCGAACGCGCTGTCGGACGTCTACGCCATGGGCGGGCGCCCGGTCATGGCGATCAACCTGGTCGGCTGGCCGCGGGAGAAGCTCCCGATGGAGCTGCTGACCGAGGTGCTCCGCGGCGGCCTGGCAGTCGCATCCGAGGCGGGGTGCCCGGTGATCGGGGGACACTCCATCGACGACCCGGAGCCGAAGTACGGCATGGCGGTGACCGGCGTGGCCGACCCGGACCGGCTGCTGCGCAACGACGCCGCCGCGCCGGGGCTGCCCCTCACCCTCACCAAGCCGATCGGCGTGGGCCTGCTCAACAACCGGCACAAGGCGACCGGCGAGGTGTTCGCCGAGGCGATCGCCACGATGACCCGGCTCAACCGGGACGCGGCCGAGGCGGCGCTGGCGGCCGGTGCCCGGGCCGCCACGGACGTCACCGGCTTCGGACTGCTCGGGCACCTGCACAAGCTGTGCCGTGCATCCGAGGTCGGGGCGGTCCTCGACCGCAGCGCCGTGCCCCTCGTCGAGGGGGCGGAACAGGCGCTGCGGGACGGCTACGTCTCCGGCGGGACCCGCCGCAACCTCGACTGGGTGCGCCCACACCTGCAGGCCGCGCCCGGTGTCGCCGAGGAGGACCTGCTGCTGCTGGCCGACGCCCAGACCTCGGGCGGCCTGCTGGTCGTCGGCGAGGTGCCCGGCTACCCCGTGGTCGGTCACACGGTCGCCGGCTCCGGCATCGCCGTGCGGTGAGCCCCGTCCCCGGACGGCGCCGGGTGCTCAGCCGGCGGTCGTGATGGCGTCGTCGGTGACCCCTGCGGCGCGACGAGCGGCCAGCCGCGCCTTCTGCGGCTCGATCGTGTAGCGGGGGTCCACGGCCGAGTGGAGACCGGCCTCCATCACGCCGAACCTGGTCAGCGCCGAGGAAGCCAGCAGCGCCAGTCCCGACGCCGCGGCGACGGCCCGGTGGCGTCCGCCCAGCAGCGCGCCGAGGCCGCCGGCGACCGCGAGCCGCTCGCTCCACGCGAGCATGGTCCCGGCCTGGCCGTGGTGCAGCGGCTCGGCCGCCACCGGGTCCATCCGGCGCTCCATCAGCTTCGTGGCGATCAGCTCGCCCACCACCCCCAGCACGGCGAGCCGCCGGGCGGGGCCGGCCTCGCCGACCGACGTCGTGACCATCGCCAGACCGCCCGAGGCGAGGCTCGCCGAGCTCACGAAGACGAACGCCAGGTCCTCGCGGGCGGCGTTCCACGTGGGCGTCGCCGTGTCCGAGAGCAGGGCCGCGGTGTAGGCGGCGAGCGGAGCGGCGAAGACCGCGGCCTCGACACCGGCCGGCCCCTCGACGGCGCGCAGCACCGGGCGCAGGGGACCCAGCGGCAGGCGGGAGCCGGTCATCCGGTCGACCTCGGCCGCGACCGCGGTCCCCATGCCGGCCCCGAACGCGCTGAGGATCCACGTGCCCATGCTCATCGGGGAGGTCGGCTTGAACGTGCGCAGCATGTGCAGGAAGCGCTCCGGGCGGCCGAGGTCGGCGACCAGGGCGGCCCCGCCGAGGCCGAGCGCGGTCACCGAGCCCAGCCGGGCGTTGCGGCGCAGCTCGTCCCGGCCAGTGAGCTGACCGCCGAGCGCCAGCAGCGCCGAGCCGCCGGCCACGCCGCCGAGGAACAGGTACGCGGCGACCTCGTGGCCCCAGGGCGCCGGCTTGACCACCGGACGGCCGTAGTAGGAGCCGAACTCCGGCTCCGGGACCATCGGCATCTCCCGGGAGCCGTCGCCACCGCCGCCCTGCCCGGCGCCCCGGCGTCGCGGGCCGTCCCGCCGCCGGCGGCGCGGCGGCTCGGGCGGGCGGTAGCTGTCGAACTCGGACAGGCTCACGAGCGCCCTCCCGCGAAGGCCAGGGCGGCGGCGGCGAGCATGCCCGCCGCGGCCAGGCCGGCCCGCTGGTACATCCGGGGCAGGTCGGCGGTCGGCACCCGCGGGTCGGGGGGAAGCCCGTAGACCTCCGGCTCGTCGAGCAGCAGGAACACCGAGCCGGTGCCGCCGACGCCGTCCAGCTCGTTGGCGCCGTAGAGCCTGGCCTCGGTGCGTCCCTGGGCGTGCAGCTCGGCGACCCGGTGCCGGGCCTGGTCGACCATGTCGTCGTGCTCGCCGTACTTGATGGACGTCGTCGGGCACGTCTGCGCGCACGCGGGCGTCTGGTCGTCCACCATGCGGTCGTAGCACAGGGTGCACTTCTGGGCGACGCCCACGTTCTTCACCTCGGGCTTGCCCGGCTGCCCGTCCCGCTCCGTCCTCGGCGCGGCCGTGCCGTCGGTGCGCCGTTCGATCACGCCGAACGGGCAGCCGGCCACGCAGGTGCCGCACCCGTTGCACACGTCGTCCTGCACGACCACGGTGCCGTGCTCGGTGCGGAACAGAGCCCCGGTGGGGCAGACGTCGAGGCACCCGGCGTGCGTGCAGTGCTTGCAGACGTCGGAGGACATCAGCCAGCGGAACTCCGGGGTGTCCGGCGGGGTGGTGTCCTCCGATGCCGTCTGCGGGCGCGCCTCGGGGGGGCCGACGCGCGGCATGCCCAGGCTCACGAGTTTGCGCCCGGACTCGCGGGCCTCCTCGATGCGCTCGCTGTCCTGCTCCACGAACGCCACGTGCCGCCAGGTGCTGGCGCCCAGCGAGCCGGTGTTGTCGTAGGAGGACTCCAGCAGCTCGAGGTCCCCGTCCTGCGGGTTCTGGTTCCACTCCTTGCAGGCCACCTCGCAGGCCTTGCAGCCGATGCAGATCGAGGTGTCCGTGAAAAAGCCCTTCCGCGCGTGCCGGTGCTCCCAGTGCGCGTCGGCCGTGGGATCGGTCGGTCCGGCCAGCTGGCCCATCAGTGCTCCCTCGTCGGGTCGGTGGTCGGGTCGGTGGTCGGGTCGGTGCGCCCGTCGGCGCTCCGGCCCGTGGCCCGGACGTCACCGGGCGCGGCGTCGGAGGCGTCGGCCTGGGTGTTGCCGGTCGCCACGGTGACGCCTGCGCGCTGCTGGTACTCCACGACCAGGTCGAGCAGTTCGGGACCCCGCGGCCGGCGGCCCGGGCGGATGTGGCAGGAGCCGACCTTGGAGTCCTGGATCTGCACGTTGGGCTCCAGCGTCAGGCCCAGCAGGTCGTTGGCGGAGTCGCCGCTGACCACGGCGTCGTCGCCCACGCCCCAGTGGTACGGGAGCCCGATCTGGTGCACGGTGTGCCCGCCCACCACGAGCGGCGTCATCCGCTCGGTGACGAGCACCCGGGCCTCGATCGCCGCCCGGGGCGAGACGATCGTGGCCCAGCCGTACGGCTCCAGCCCGCACTCGGCGGCGAGCTCGGGGGAGACCTCGCAGAACATCTCCGGCTGCAGCTCCGAGAGGTACGGCAGCCACCGGCTCATGCCGCCGGCGGTGTGGTGCTCCGTGAGCCGGTACGTGGTGAACACGTAGGGGTACACGTCCGCCCCCGGCTCCCCGGCGCTCGGGGCGCTGAGGTTGTCCTGGCGGGCGAACAGCACCCGGGAGGGGTTGCGCTGCTGGGTGTACAGGGCGTTGGCGACCGGCGACTCCTGCGGCTCGTAGTGCGTGGGCAGCGGCCCGTCCAGCACGCCCTTGGGCGCGTACAGCCAGCCCTTGCCGTCGGCCTGCATGATGAACGGGTCGTCGCCGGCCAGTGCGGCCGCGCCCCCGGAATCGGGGTCGGGGCGGGTGCCCGGGGCGAGGTGCAGCGGGAAGTCGGGCACGTCGTCCCCGACCCACTCGTCCTGCTCCTCGTCCCACCACACGAGCTTCTTGCGCTCGCTCCAGGGCCGGCCCTCGGGGTCGGCCGAGGCGCGGTTGTAGAGCAGACGGCGGTTGGCCGGCCACGCCCAGCCCCACTCCAGCGCGGCGCAGTCCTGCTCCTGGCCGGGTCTGCGCAGGGCGGCGCGGTTGACGCCGTCGGCGTAGACACCGGTGTAGATCCAGCAGCCGCCGGCGGTGGAACCGTCCGCGCGCATCTCGGTGTACGAGGACAGCGGCCTCCCGGCGTCCGGGCCGGTGAGGTGGCGGCCGTTGATCTCGGCGAGCACCGCCTCGGGGTCCGGCTCACCGTGCTCGTCGACGGGGTAGTCCCAGGTGAGGTCGAGCAGCGGGCGGTCGCGCTCGTCCTCGGACCCGGCCAGACGCTCCCGGATCCGCCGGCCCAGCTCGAAAAAGAACTGCAGCTCGCTCTGGCACTCACCCGGCGGCGCCACGGCCTGGTGACGCCACTGCAGCAGCCGCTGGGTCTGGGTGAACGTGCCCGACTTCTCCACGTGCGTGGCGGCGGGCAGGAAGAACACCTCGGTCTCGATGTCCTCGGTGCGCAGCTCGCCCGAGGCGATCTCCGGGCCGTCCTTCCACCAGGTCGCCGACTCGATGAGGTTGAGGTCCCGCACCACCAGCCACTTGAGGTGGGACATGGCCATCCGCTGCATCCGGCCGTTGGAGGACCCCACCGCGGGGTTCTGGCCGAGCAGGAAGTAGCCCTCCACCTCGTCCGCGAGCATCTTCGTCAGCGTCTGGAAGGTGCCGTGGGCCCCGGTGAGGCGCGGCAGGTAGTCGTAGGCCCAGTCGTTGTCCGCGCTGGCGGCGTCCCCCCACCAGGCCTTGAGCAGGCTCGTCGTGTAGGCGTCGGCCTCGGCCCAGTAGCCCTTCTGCTTCTTCGACGCGATCGCGGCCAGGTAGTCCTCGAACGTGTCGTGGGTGCCGGCCACCGGCATCGGCAGGTAGCCGGGCAGCAGGTTGAACAGCGTCGGGATGTCGGTCGAGCCCTGGATGCTGGCGTGCCCGCGCAGGGCCATGATCCCTCCGCCGGGCCGCCCCATGTTGCCCAGTAGGAGCTGCAGGATCGAGGCGGTGCGGATGAACTGCGCGCCCAGGCTGTGCTGGGTCCAGCCCACGGCGTAGGCGAAGCAGGTGGTCCGCTCGCGCCCGGAGTTCTCGGTGATGGAGCGGGCCAGGTACGCGAAGTCCTCGGGGCCGATGCCGCACACCTCCTGCACCATCTCCGGGGTGTAGCGCACGAAGTGCCGTTTGAGGATCTGGAACACCGTCCGGGGGTCCTGCAGGGTGTCGTCGCGCTGCATGCGGGCGTGCTCCATCGGGGCGCCGCCGCTGCCGAGCTGCTGGCCGGCGGCCTCGTCCACCGCCTCGGCCCCGTCCTCGGGGTCGCCCGCCGGCGCGTCCACCGTGCCGTCGTCGTCCCCGGAGCCGTCCTCGTCCTCGTCGTAGGCCCACGACGACAGGTCGTACTGACCGGTCTCCGGGTCGAACCCGGAGAACAGCCCGTCGAGGTCCTCGGCGTCGCGGAAGTCCTCGTTCACGATCGTGGCCGCGTTGGTGTAGGCGCGGACGTACTCCTCGAACCACAGGTCATGGGTGAGCACGTGGTTGATCAGCGCGCCGAGCAGCACGATGTCCGAGCCGGCCCGGATCGGGACGTGCTTGTCAGCGACGGCCGAGGTGCGGGTGAAGCGCGGGTCGACGTGGATGACCCGGGCGCCGCGGGCCTTGGCCTCCGTTACCCACTGGTAGCCCACGGGGTGGCACTCGGCCATGTTGGAGCCCTGGATGACGATGCAGTCGGCGTTGGCCATGTCCTGCAGGGACTGCGTGGCGCCGCCACGTCCGAACGAGGCTCCCAGACCGGGAACCGTGGCGGAGTGTCAAATGCGGGCCTGGTTCTCGATCTGGATCGCTCCCGCGGCGGTGAAGAGCTTCTTGATCAGGTAGTTCTCTTCGTTGTCCAGCGTGGCGCCGCCCAGGGCGGCGAAGCCCATCGTGCGGCGCAGCGGACGGCCCTGCTCGTCGGCGTCCTGCCAGCCGTTGCGGCGCGCCTCGAGGACGCGGTCGGCGACCATCTCCACGGCGGTGTCCAGGTCCAGGCGCTGCCACTCGGTGGCCCGGGGTGCACGGTAGAGCACCTCGGTCTGCCGGCCGGGCGCGTTGACGAGCTGCTCGCTGGCCGAGCCCTTGGGGCACAGCCGGCCGCGCGAGATCGGCGAGTCCGGGTCGCCCTCGATCTGGACGACCTTCTCGTCCTTGACGTACACCCGCTGGCCGCAGCCGACCGCGCAGTACGGGCACACGCTCTGCACGACCCGGTCCGCGGTGCTCGTGCGCGGGGTCGTGGACCGGGTGCGCTCCGAGGTCACCGCCGGGCCGCGACCGAGCAGGTCGCCCGAACGGATCTGCCGGAGGACCGGCCACTCCAGGGGACTGAATCGTGACATGCCAGGAGCATAGCCCGCTGGGCCGCAGAGTGGCAGGGGCCACACCGGCGGGGCGCGGGCGCCGCCGCCCGCCGGTGGGCACGACCCGCTGGACGCCCGGGAACTCCGCCGTCCGGGAGGGCGTACCCATCAGCCGACCGCGGGTGCCCCACACCGCGGGTGTCCCGCACGGCGGCCGCGATCGCCCGTTCGAGGGGTCTCCGAGCGAACGTCGTCTGCCGCAGCACGGCCACAACGGCCGCGACGGCCACGTGCACGGCGAACCGGAGCGTTGCCGCACGTCACAATGGGATTGTGAAGCGTTCACCAGCGCCCCTCTGGAAGTCCGCCGGGGTGGCTGGTTCGATGGGAGCGGGTCCCGCCGGCCTGCGCCGAGTGCAGGCCCGGGGTTGCGACAGCAGATCTCGAGGAGGGTTCGATGATGAGCAAGGCACTGTCCCCCCGGTCGACGGCCCGGTCGGTCGACCTCGTCCACGTCCCGCTGTCCCCAGGGTCCCCGGCGCGCCCGGCCGAGGCCGGCCCCGGCAACCCTGTCGGTGACCTCTGCTTCCATCCTGCCGGGCTCCTCCAGCGGGTCTTCACCGCCGCGGGGGAGGTCGAGGCCGCGGAGTGGGCGCTCGACCAGGTCCTCGAGGCCGCGGCCTCCGGCGAGGAGGTGGGGATCGGCTTCGACGTCGCACCCCTTGACGGAGCCCTGGAGTCGGCGCGCTGGGCGCTGGACCGGGCCGTGGGCGCTCTGCATGCCGAGCTCCGCTGCGCGGCACGGCACGGCGTCCCGCTCGTCCTCCTCGCCGAGGCGTCCGCGACGGACGCCGGAGAGCTGCGTGCCCTGCTGCACTCCGCCGACGCTCCCGCCGGACCCGGACCCGGACCCGGACCCGGCCCCGGACCCGAGGGACTGGCCGCCGCAGTCTGAGCCGAAGCCACCGGGTTGCCCCGGAGAAGTTCTCGGGGAGGGCGGATCGGGTGCGAGCATCGCTCCGCCCGCGATGTCGAGCACGGGAGCAACGAGCCCGACCCTTTCAGGGCCGAGCCGTTGACCGCGTACATCGGCGGGTGCGAAGCCCCGCCGCTCTCCGACGTGCTGATCGAGGACGAGCCGTTGGAGGACGCAGGGCACGCCGTCCAGTGGCGAGGTCGTACTCGGCACTCAGCGTGTCTCGGGAATTCCGGGGACTCCCCCGGTGAGCGGCCCGGCCGAGCCCGGGAACGCCGCGCGGGCCCACAGCCGCATCACGGCGTAGCTGCGCCACGGGCTCCAGGCCGCGGCCGTCGCCGCGGCGGCGGCCGCCCCGGCCGCCCCCAGCGCGCGGCGCAGGACCAGGTCCTGGGGCAGGAAGACGTCGGGGTCGCCCAGGACGCGCAGCGAGATCGACCCCGCCGTCCAGGGGCCGATCCCCGGCAGGGCGAGCAGTCGCTCGCGCAGCAGTGCGGCGTCCTCCCCGGCCGGCGCGCCGGCACGTCCGGGCCGAGCGTCGAGGCCGAGCCCGTCGCGGACGGCCACGGCGAGCGCGTGGACGGTCGCGGCCCTGCGGGTGGTCACGCCCACGTCCCGCTGCAGCTCGGCGGGGTCCGTCCCGGCGATCCGGTGGGCCGTCGGAAAGGCGATGGCGCCGCCGGCCACGGGGGTGCCGTGGTGACGGACCAGGCGCCCGGCGAAGGTGCGGGCCGCGGCGAGGGAGACCTGCTGCCCGAGCACGGTCAGGACCGCCGTCTCGAAGCCGTCCGGTGAGCCGGGCAGCCGGATCAGGGGCCAGGCGAGCACGTCGGCGGCGAGCGTGGGGTCGGCCGCCAGGGCGCGGTCGGCGGCGGGGGACTCCGTGCCCTCGCCGAGCCAGCGGCGCACGCGGTCCAGCACGGGCTCCAGGGCGTCCGCCGCCCCGGGGTCCACGTGCACCGGGAGACCGGCCGGCGTCAGGCGGTTCCACCCGACGGTCACGGTCCGGACCGCGCCGTCCACGACGACGGGGCGCCGGTGGTCGCCGCCCGCGAGGTCGTCGCACCCGGGCACGGCCTGGGACGCCAGGAAGTCCCGGAGGAACCCGGGGGACGCCGGTGGCGGGAGCAGGACGTCCACGGCACCAGCGGACCCGTCGTCGTGCATGCGCGGCTCCCGGTCGTCGAGGGGCGGAGGTCTCGGACCCAGCCTGTCCCCGGGAGCCGCCGCCTGTCCAGGCGGAAATGGCGCCGAGGCCCCGTCCAGAGTGTTCAACAATGAGTGCCTGGTGTTCGCCGTCGTCGACATCGTCGTCTCCGTCGCCGGGGACCGCGCTGGGCACCGCGGCCCGACCTGCTGGACGCGTGGCGCGAGGGGCGGGCGTCCGGGATCTCGGTGCCCCACACCACGGGGACGCGGTGCGGATCCCGGACGGTCACGTCCCCGTGTTCTGGGCCTGCGGGGTGACGCCTCAGGCGGCGGTGCTCGAGTCCGGGGTGCCGTTCGTCCTCGGGCACGCGCCGGGCCACATCCTGGTCACGGACCTGCCCGACCGGCAGTACCCGGTGCCCTGACCGCGGCCGGCGCGGGGCCCTCCAGGACGCCGAGCAGCTGCTGCCGGGAGGCCTCCAGGTAGTGGTGCATCTGCACGGCGGCCTCCTCGCGCCGGCCCTGCTCGAAGAGCTCGAGGATCCGGGCGTTGCGCTCGATGTAGGGCCCGTGGAAGGACAGGTCCTGCCGCATGGAGTAGAACACGAGCCGCATCTCCGCGAGGGTCCGGGACATCAGCTGGTTCTGCCGCGCCGAGCCGGCCAGCTCCACGACGCCGCGGTGGAACCGCTGGTTCGCGTCGGCCATGCCGGGGACGTCCTGGCGGCGGTGGGCCGCCCGGCCGTCCTCGACGGCGGCGTGCAGGCCCGGCTGCGGGGCCGGGGTGGACCAGCGCAGCGCCGAGGTCTCCAGCGCGAGCCGCACCCGGTGGATCTCCCGCACGTCGTCCGCGCCGGGCCGGGCCACCGAGACGCCGCGGTTGGGGACCCGGACCAGCAGATTCTCCCCGACCAGGATCGTGAACGCCTCGCGCAGGGTGTTGCGGGAGACCCGCAGCGCCTCGCTGACCCGGGCCTCCGAGAGCCGGGTCCCGGGCGGCAGCCGGCCGGCGACGACGCCCTGGCGCAGCACGTCCACGGCCCACGGGATGGCCTCGCCCTGCGGGGCGGGCCCGGCCTGCGCGACGGCCGTCATCAGGAACTCGTTCTCCACGGTGTTCATCAATCCACCATCCTGGCATCCCGGTGCCGCGGGATCGTGCGGCGGCACCCTGGTGGCAGGTCCGGGCCGTCCTCTAGGCTTTCAGGACTTCCGTCCCACTCCCTGGAGGCTTCGATGCAGAAGGTCCGTGCAGCACTCGCCACGGCGGCCGTCCTGACAGTGACCGCGTGCGGAGGAGGGGGGTCCGGTGGAGGCGCGGCCGAGGACGGCGAGCTGACCACGGTCAGCGTGGGCGTCATTGCGAGCACCGACGTGGCGCCCCTCTACCTGGGGATCGAGCAGGGCTTCTTCGAGGAGGAGGGCCTCCAGCTCGAGATCACCCAGGCCCAGGGCGGGGCGGCCATCGTGCCGTCCGTGGTCAGCGGGGAGATGGACTTCGGCTTCAGCAACGTGACGTCGCTGATCGTCGCCCGGTCCCAGGGACTGCCGCTGCAGATCATCGCCAACGCCAACAACTCCACCGGGGTCGAGGGCGAGGACTTCGCCGACGTCCTGGTGCGCGAGGACAGCGACATCCAGGACGCCGCGGACCTGGAGGGCAGGACCGTCGGCGTGAACACCCTGAACAACATCAGCGACACCACCATCCGCGCGGCCATCGAGGCGCAGGGCGGTGACCCCGGCGCCGTCGACTTCGTCGAGATCCCGCTGCCCGACATGCCGGCGGCCCTGGACCGGGGCGAGGTGGACGCGATCGGCTCGATCGAGCCGTTCCGGACCATCGCCATGCAGGACGGCGCGCGCTCCGCGGTCTCCAACTACGCGTTCCCGATCGAGAACCTGACGGTGGCCGTGTACTTCACCAGCGAGGACGTGCTGGCCCAGGAGCCCGAGACCGTCGAGGCGTTCCAGGCGGCCATCGAGAAGTCGCTGCAGTTCGCGCAGGACAACCCCGACGAGGTCCGTGCCGTCCTGCCCAGCTACACGCAGCTCGACGAGGAGCTGATCGACCAGCTCGTCCTGCCCGCGTACCCCACCGAGGTCAACCGGCAGTCCGTGCAGGAGCTCGCGGACCTCGCCGTCCAGCACGGACTCATCGAGGAGGCTCCCGACCTGGACGAGCTGCTCCCCGGGTGACCGGCGGCCGGACGGGCCTGTGGAGGAGCCCCCTCAGGAGAGGCGGGCGAGCACCTGGTCGGCGGCCACCGCGTCCCCGGGGCTCACCGCGAGCTCCCGGACCGTCCCGGCCCGGGGCGCGGACACCCGGGTCTCGGTCTTCATGGCCTCGAGCACGGCGACGTCCTGGCCCGCCTCCACGGTGTCCTGCTCGGACACCAGCCACGAGACGAGCGTGCCGGCGAAGGGCGCGGTGACGGCGCCGTCGTCGGCGGGCTCCGCGGCCGCGGGGGAGGTCTCCCCCGCGGCCGCGGAGTTCAGGGCCGCGGCGAGGGCGTCGGGGACCCCGATGCGCACGCGCCGCCCGTCCACGTCCACGGTGAAGCGGGTGCGGCCGGGCTCGTCCGCGCGGGCGTAGCCGGCGTCGGGGGCGAGCCGGTCGGCGAACTCGTCCTCGATCCACGTGGTCCACACGCCGAGCTCCTCGTCCCCGGCGAAGGCGGGGGTGTCCAGCACGGCACGGTGGAACGGGATCGTGGTGGCCACGCCGTGCACCCGCAGCTCGCGCAGGGCGGTGCGGGCCCGCACGAGCGCCTGCGCGCGGGTGGGCGCGCTGACGACGAGCTTGAGCAGCAGCGAGTCGAAGGTCGTGGCCACCCGGGTTCCGCGGTGCACCCCGGAGTCCAGGCGCACGCCCGGGCCGGTCGGGGTGTCGACGGCCTCGACCGTGCCCCCGGCGGGCAGGAAGCCGCGGCCGGGGTCCTCGGCGTTGATCCGGAACTCGAACGCGTGCCCGCGCGGGGCCGGGGCCTCGAGCACCGGCAGCGGGTCCCCGGCGGCCACGGTCAGCTGGGCGCGGACCAGGTCCACTCCGTAGACCTCCTCGGTGATCGGGTGCTCCACCTGCAGCCGGGTGTTGACCTCCAGGAAGGAGATCAGCCCGTCCTGGGCCACGAGGAACTCGGCGGTGCCCACCCCCACGTACCCGGCCTCCCGGAAGATGCCCTCGGCGGCGGCGGCGATCTGCTCGCGCTGCTCGTCCGTGAGGAACGGCGCGGGGGCCTCCTCGACGAGCTTCTGGTGGCGGCGCTGCAGGGAGCAGTCCCGGGTCCCGAGCACGACGACGTGGCCGTGGGCGTCGGCCACGACCTGCGCCTCCACGTGCCGTGGGCGGTCCAGGAAGCGCTCCACGAAGCACTCGCCGCGGCCGAATGCGCCCTGCGCCTCGCGGGCGGCGGAGAGGAAGGCGTCCTCGACCTGGTCGAGCTCCCGGACCACGCGCATGCCGCGGCCCCCGCCGCCGTGGGCGGCCTTCACGATCACCGGCAGGCCGTGCTCCTGCGCGAAGGCGCGGGCGTCCTCCGGCGACTCGACCGGGCCGTCGCTGCCGGGCACGAGGGGCGCGCCGGCGCGCCGGGCGATCTCACGGGCGGCGACCTTGTCCCCCAGCAGCACGATCGTCTCCGGGGAGGGGCCGATCCAGGTGAGGCCGGCCTCGATCACGGCCCGCGCGAAGCCGGCGTTCTCGGAGAGGAACCCGTAGCCGGGGTGCACGGCGTCGGCGCCGCACCGGAGGGCGATCGCAAGGACCTCGTCCCCGTCCAGGTAGGTCTCGGCGGCGGAGGTGCCCTCCAGGGCGTACGCCTCGTCGGCCAGCAGGACGTGCGGGGCGTCGGCGTCGGGGTCGGCGTAGACCGCCACCGACTCGAGGCCGGCCTCGGCGCAGGCGTGGGCGACGCGGACGGCGATCTCCCCGCGATTGGCGATCAGGATCTTGCGCACGGTGCTACTCCTGGGAGGTCTCGGTGGAGGACTGGTGATCGGTGCTGACGGGGTCGGGCTGCTCGCCGCCCCCGGCGGGGTGCGCCGGGGGCGGCGCGCCGAGAGCCGGCGCCGGCAGCCGCGCGAAGCGCAGGCGCTCGCCGGGGCGCAGTTGGGCGAGCACGGCGAGGTCCTCCGGGTGCACCACGCCGAGCACGGGGTAGCCACCGGTGGTGGGCGCGTCCTGCAGCAGGACGACCGGCAGCCCCGAGGGCGGGACCTGGACGCAGCCGGGCACGGTCCCCTCGCTGGGCAGCTCGTCCGTGCGCACCCGCTCCAGCGGCTCGCCGGTCAGCCGGGCACCCACGCGGTCGGACGAGGTGGCAAGTACCCACTCCTGCGCGAAGAAGGACGCCACGGCGGCGGGCGCGAACCAGTCGTCACGGGGGCCCGGGACGACGCGGACCGTGGACACCGCGGGCGGGCCGGGCACCGGCTCCGGGAGCCGGACGGCCGTGCCCGGGGCCGGTCCGACCGGCAGGGCGTCGCCGACGGTCAACGGGGCGGGGCCCAGCCCCGCGAGGGTGTCCGCGGAGCGGCTGCCCAGCACCGGCGGGACCGCGACGCCGCCGCGGACGCCCACGTAGACCCGTGCCCCGGCCGTCACGGTGCCGACGGCCAGCCGTTCGCCGTCGCGCAGGGCGAAGGGGGTGCCGAGCGGGGGCCGCCACGGGGCCGGGCCCGTGACCGCCAGCGCCGCCCGCGCGCCGGTGACCGTCAGGACGTGGTCCCCGTGGGCGGTCAGCTCGAGCCCGCCGAGCAGGTGCTCCAGCACCGCCGCCCCGGGGTCGTTGCCCACGAGCCGGTTGGCCGATCCGGCGGCGGCGGCGTCGAGTGCGCCCGAGGGCGAGACGCCCAGTGCCGCGGAGCCGACTCGGCCGCCGTCCTGGACGAGGGTCTGCAGCCCGGCGACCCCGACCGTCAGGTGCGGTCCCCGCACCGGGGCGGGACCGGCGGCGGCCGGGGCGACCTCCACGAGCTCGCGGACGGGCCGGTACCGCACCCGGTCCCCGGGGCGCAGCAGGGCGGGATCCTCGCGGTCGAGGTCGAACATCCGGGCCGTGGAACGCCCGATCAGCTGCCAGCCGCCGGGGGAGCTGCGGGGGTAGACGGCGGAGAACCGGCCGGCCAGGGCCACCGACCCTGCGGGGACGGCGGTGCGCGGCGTGTCCCGGCGCGGGACGTCGAGGCCGACCTCGCCCACGCAGTAGAAGAAGCCGGGCGCGAAGCCGGCGAAGGCGGCGGTCCACGCCTGCTCGGAGTGGGCGTGGACCACCCCGTCCGCGCCCAGACCGGTGATCTCGCCGACCGCCGCGAGGTCCTGGCCGTCGTAGAGGACGTCGATGGTCACGGTGCGGGCCTCGCCCGACCCGGCGCTCCCGCGGGGGGCGGCGCGGGCGGCGCGCACGACGTCCCGCAGTGCCGCGGTGCTGCTCGCGCGCACGACCACGGTCTCCGCTCCGGCCACGCAGTCCACGAGCCCGGGCAGGTCCGCTGCGGCGAGCCGGGCGTGCACCGCCACGGCGTCGTGCAGGTCGGCGCACTGGACCAGCGCCGCGCGCGGACCGAGCGGCCGGACCCGGCGGGGTCCGGCTGGGACCGGCCCGCTCACAGGAAGCTGCCGACCCGCAGGCCGGCCTCCTCGAGGGCGTGTCGCACGCGCTCGGCGATGGCCAGCGCCCCCGGGGTGTCCCCGTGGACGCAGATGCTTTCGGCGTCCACGGCCACGAGGGAGCCGTCGACGGCCTCGACGACGCCCTCGACGACCATCCGCACCACGCGGGCGGCGATCTGCTCGGCGTCGTGCAGGACGGCACCGGCCTCGGTGCGCGGCAGGAGGGTCGCCTGCGGCGTGTAGCCGCGGTCGGCGAAGGCCTCGCGGACCGTGCGCAGTCCGGCCGCCCGCGCCTGCCGCTCGATCTCGGAACCGGGCAGCACCAGCAGGGGCAGGGTGTCGTCCACGTCGCGCACGGCGTCGACGACGGCTCCTGCGTGCTCCTCGTGGTGGACGATCGCGTTGTACAGGGCGCCGTGCGGCTTGACGTAGCTCACCTCGGTGCCCGAGGCGCGGGCCAGGGCCTGCAGGGCACCCGTCTGGTACACCAGCTGGTCGGTCAGCTCGGTTCGGGGTACAGCGATGAAACGGCGGCCGAAGCCCTTGAGGTCGTCGTAGGAGACCTGGGCGCCCACGGCCACGCCCTGCCCGGCGGCCACGGTGCAGGTCCGGCGGGCGACCGTCGGGTCCCCCGCGTGGAAGCCGCAGGCCACGTTGGCGCTGCTGACCACGTACAGGACGGCCTCGTCGCCGTCCATGGCCCAGGCGCTGAGCGACTCGCCGCAGTCCGCGTTGAGGTCGATGTCGGAGGAGGGCATGCTGTGCTCCTTGTCACGTCGGTCCCTCCAGCATGCCCTGTCGGCCCGGATTGTTCAACAATATGTGCCCTCGGGAGTGGAATCCGTCCGGACCGGTGGACGCCCCGTCCCGGTCGCCGTATGTTGGCCCGCACGAGGGTGCAGCGGTGCCGCGTTCAGCGCGGCGGGGCCGTGCAGCCCGCCCGCCTCCACCGATGGGACAGCAGATGAGCGACAGGACCTCCCGCACCGCGGACGACTCCCCGGGACGTCCCGGCTCCGTCCTGGAGCACCTGAGCGAGGCGACCGTGCTCCTGGACGTCCACGGGGCGGACCGGGACGGCGTCATCCGGCAGCTCGCCGAGCTCGGCGCGCACTCGGGGCGGGCGTACGACGCCGACAGCACCGTCGCCGCGGCCCTGGCCCGGGAGGAGGAGGGCTCCACCGGGGTGGGCAACGGTGTGGCCCTGCCGCACGCCAAGTCCGCCGGCGCCGAGCGGCCGATGATCGCGTTCGCCCGCAGCCCGGACGGCGTGGAGTGGAACGCGCTGGACGGCGAGCCCGTCCACCTCGTCTTCCTGATCTCCCTCCCCGGGGAGAGCTCCGGGGACGAGCACCTGGAGCTGCTGGCCGAGCTCTCGGAGGCCCTGGCCGAGGAGTCCTGCCGGCAGGCCCTCCTCGACGCCGGGAGCGCGTCCGAGGTGCTGGCCGTGCTGGGGGACGCCCTCGGCTGACCGGCCACGATCACTCCCGGATGAAGCGGGCCCGGCCGGCCTGCCAGCCGAAGACCGCCGCGAGCGCGCCGACCGCCGCGAACATGACGCCCGCGGCGGCGAAGCCCCCGGTCCAGTGCAGCAGCTGCCCCACCAGGAAGGTGCCGGAGGAGCCCACGCCGTAGCCGACGCCCTGCATCATGCCCGAGAGCCGCACCGCCATGTGGCTGCTGCGGGTGCGCAGCGCGATCATCGTCAGGGCCACGGCGGTGAGGCTGCCCTGGCCCAGTCCCAGCAGCCCGGTCCAGACCCAGATCAGCGAGGTGGGCCCGAAGACGGAGAGCACGAAGCCGCCGCCGGCCATGAGGGCCACCGCGGCGTTGAGCACCCGCTGGTCGGCCAGCCGTGCGGCCAGGACCGGGGCGACGAGCGAGCCCGTCATCTGGAGCAGGATGGACACGGCCACGATCAGGCCGGCGGTGGCCCCGTCGATCCCGCGGTCCCGCAGGATGGGGGCGAGCCACGCGAAGACGCTGAAGGACATCATCGCCTGGAACACCATGAACAGGGTGATCTGCCAGGCCACCGGCGAGCGCCACGGGCCGGGCCCGCCGGTGCCGGGCGGCGGAGGACCGGGGACCCGTTGGTGGATCGCCACCGGGACGAGCAGGGCCACCACCACGGCCGCGGGCGCCGCCCACACCGCCAGGGAGCCCCGCCAGGAGTCCGTCGCCTGGAACACCGGGTAGGTCAGGCCCGCGCCGAGGGCGGCGGAGGCGCAGATCGCGGTGGTGTAGAGCCCGCTCATCAGGCCGATGCGGTGGGTGAAGTCCCGTTTCACGATGGACGGCAGCAGGACGTTGCCCAGGGCGATCGCGGCGCCGCACGCGAGCGTTCCCGCGAGCAGCAGCGGCAGGGTGCCCGCACCCGGCAGGGGAAGACCGCGGGCCACCAGGCCCAGGGCCAGGACCACCATGGCGCCGAGCAGCACGTTCTCGGTCCCGAACCGGCGGGCCAGGCGCGGTGCGAACGGCGCGAAGACGCCGAGCAGCGTCACGGGGGCCGTGGTCAGCACGGTGACCGCCCACCCGGGGAGACCGGCGGCCGCGGTGATCTCCGGGAGGATCGCCGAGAAGCTGGAGAAGACCGTGCGCAGGTTCAGGCCCACCAGGACCACGCACACGCCGAGGTAGACCAGTGCCCTGCGGGACGTAGGGTCCGTCGGCGGATCGGCGCGCGGGCTCGGCACGGGGAGGTCTCCTTCCGGGTCAGCCCGAGGTCCGGGGACCGGCGACGCCGATCGCCTTCGAGCTGCGCGGGTCCACAGTACTCCGGAGGCCGTCGGCACGGCCCTCGTCGTGGCCTTCGTCACGACGAGGGCCGTGCCCCTGGGGCCTCGTCCTGGCCGGACACAGACCGCCCCCGCCACCGGTGCGGTGACTGGGGCGGCGGGCACCGGGTGCTCGGAGCGCTGGCCGGTGATCGCTCAGGAGCTGGGACGTGCCGCCGGGGAGACGGGGGTGAGCTGGAGGTTGCCGTCGACCCGGCGGTTGAGGCGCCACGGGTTGTCGTCCTGCACCGGTGCGGGCAGCAGGGCGCCCGGGATGTTCTGGTAGGCCACGGGGCGCAGGAACCGCTCGATCGCCAGCGTGCCCACGGAGGTGGTCCGCGAGTCGGAGGTCGCCGGGAACGGGCCGCCGTGGACCATGGCGTCGCCCACGTCCACGCCGGTCGGCCAGCCGTTGGCGAGGATCCGCCCGACCTTGCGCTCCAGCACCGGCAGCAGCGGGGCCGCGGTGGCCTGGTCCGCCTCGGTGAGGAACAGGGCGGCGGTCAGCTGGCCCTCCATGCGGCGGGCCGCGTCGGCGAGCTCCGCGGCGGTACCGTAGCGGATCGCCAGGGAGGCCGCGCCGAAGATCTCCTCCTGCAGCACCGGGTTGGTGCCGAACGTCGGGACGTCGGAGGCGAACACCACGGGTGCCGGGGCGTTCTCCGTGGAGCCCTCCCTGCCCTGGGCCACCACCTCGACGCCGGCCTGGTCCCGGAGGGTGTCGATGCCGGCCCGGCACGAGGCCGCGATGCCCGGGGTGAGCATGGTCGCGCCCTCGGCGTCCGCGAGCGCGCGCTCCACGGCGGCGAGGAACGCGTCGCCGGCCTGCCCGGCGGGGACGAAGATCAGCCCGGGATTGGTGCACAGCTGCCCGGAGGAGCCGGTCAGGGACGTGGCGTAGGCGCGGGCGAACTCGTCGACGTCACCGCGCAGGGCGCCGTCGAAGACGAAGACGGGGTTGATGGAGCTCATCTCGGCGTACACCGGGATGGGCTCCGGCCGGGCGGCGGCCGTGGCCATCAGCGCCGTGCCGGCGCCGCGGGACCCCGTGAACCCGACGGCCTTGATGGCGGGGTCCCTGACCAGGGCCTGGCCGATGCTCGCGCCCGGTCCGTAGATCAGCGAGAACACCCCGGGGTGCAGGCCGCTCTCGCGCACCGCGTCCGCGACCGCGTGGCCGACGATCTCCCCGGTGCCGGGGTGGGCGTTGTGCGCCTTGAAGACCACCGGGCAGCCGGCGGCCAGCGCGGAGGCGGTGTCGCCGCCGGCGGTGGAGAACGCGAACGGGAAGTTGCTGGCGCCGAAGACGGCCACCGGGCCGAGGGGGACCTTGCGCTGGCGCAGGTCCGGGCGGGGCAGCGGGGTGCGCTCGGGCAGGGGCTGCTCGAGGCGCACCCCCCGGTGGTCGCCCTGCCGCACCGCACGGGCGAACAGCCGCAGCTGCCCGGTGGTGCGGGCGAGCTCGCCGTTCAGGCGCGGGGCCGGCAGGCCGGTCTCGGTGGAGGCCCGGTCGACGAGCTCGGGGCCGACGGCCTCGATGTTCTCGGCGACCCGCTCCAGGAAGGTGGCGTGGGTCTCGGGGTCGAGGCTGCTGAAGGACTCGAAGGCCTCCTCGGCGGCGGCCGTGGCCTCGGCGAGCTGGGCCTCGTCGATCAGGGTGTAGGCGGGCTCGAGCTCGGCGTTGGTCGCCGGGTCGATGCCGCGGGTGGTGCCGCCGTTGCCGACGACCTGGCGGCCGGCGACGATCGAGTGGCCGGTCAGGGTGGTGGTCTGGGTGCTCACGGACATGGGTTTCCTTCGCTGTCTGCGTTTGCGGTCTGTGCGTGGGATGCCGGGTGGTGGGCCTCAGGCCGTCTGCAGGGCCTCGCCGCTCGTCCGGGTTCCGGTGCCGGTTTCGACGAGGGCCTGGAGGTCGGCGAGGTCCTGTTCGGTGAGGTCCTGCAGCGGCGGGCGCACGCCGCCGGCGTCGCGTCCCACGGCCCGCAGTCCGCCCTTGATGATGGAGACCCCGTACCCCTTGGCCCGGTCCCGGATCTCCAGGTACGGCAGCACGAAGCTGTTGAGCTTCTCGGTCACAGCCGCCCGGTCCTGGGCGCGGACGTCGCGGTAGAACTCCAGGGCGAACTCGGGGACGAAGTTGTACATCGCCGAGGAGTACGTGCTCATGCCCAGCTGGAGCAGGGGCAGGGCGAAGGTCTCGGCGGTGGGCAGCCCGCCGAGGTAGAACAGCCGGTCCCCGTTGGTCGCGTAGACCTTGGTGAGGTGCTCGATGCCGCCGACCCCGTCCTTGAACCCGATGAAGTTCTCGTGCCGGGCGGCCAGCCGGGCGACCGTCTCGGCCGAGTAGATCGCGTTGGCCCGGTTGTAGACGATCACCCCGAGATCGGTGGCCGCGCACACCGCCGAGGCGTGGGCCTCCAGGCCGAGCTGGTCGCACTCGGTGAGGTAGGGGGGCAGCAGCAGCAGGCCCTCGGCGCCGGCGCTCTGGGCGTCGTGGGCGTTGCGCACGGCCTGGGCAGTGTTGCCGGTCGCCGGGGCGAGCACGGGGACGGTGTCCCCGACCTCCTCGACCGCGGTCCGCACCACGGTGGCAGTCTCCTCCGGGGTGAGGGAGAATCCCTCCCCGGTGCCGCCGGCGGCGAACAGCCCGGCCACGGGGTAGCTGGCCTGCCACGCGAGGTGCTGCCGGTAGGCGGTCTCGTCGAAGAGCAGGTCCTGGTCGAACGCGGTGACGGGGAAGGACAGCAGGCCGTCCTTGAGCTGGTCCGCCAGTTCCTGGGGGGTGTGCCGAGCCATGGGTGTCGTCCTTCGGTCGAGGCCGCCGGGACGGCCTTCAGCGTGTGGTGTCCGTTCCACCGTAGGAAGCCGCCATGATGCCTGTCCAAGGTTATTAAGGGATGGCATCATGCTCTGTCGGTATCACTGGCGCGTGGGGTGGGAGGTCGTTCCCCAAGCTCCGGACCAGCTCCAGCAGCCGGTGCAGGACCGGGTTCTGGACCTCTCGGTTCCAGGCGGCGTGCAGCTGCACAGCCTCAGGGGTGCTGCCGGCGAGCGGCAGGTAGCGGACTCCCTCGAGGCCGAGCCGGCGGGCGGAGCCGGGGACGAACGCCACGCCGTGCCCGGCCGCGACCAGGGCCACCATGGTGACGACCTGGCTGACGGTGTGGACCACGTTGCGGTGCTCGACCTCCACGAGACGGACCACGTGGTCGTAGAAGTACCGGGCCGTGGTGGGGGAGTGCATGATCAGCGGGATGTCGGTGAGGTCGGCCGAGGTCACGGGCCGCCCGAGAGCCGTGAGCGCGTGACCGGATGGGGCCGCGACGCAGAGGTTCTCGGCGAGCAGCAGCCGGGAGTCGAAGACCGCGGTGTCGAAGAGCGGCCGTACCAGGCCGAGGTCCAGGTCCCCGTCCTGCAGGGCCTGGAGCTGCTGGTGCGTCACCAGCTCCTGCAGGTCCACGTCCACGTCCGGCAGAGCTGCGCCGATCTCGGCGAGAAGGGGGCCGAGCAGGCTGAATCCGGACGCCGCGGTGAAGCCGATGCGCAGGGTCCCCGCCCGGCCGGCCGCGATCCGCCGGGCCGTCAGGGGCGCCCGGTCCGCGGCGACGACCAGCTTGCGGGCCTCGACGAGGAAGGCCCGGCCGGCCGCGGTCAGGGCCACGTGCCGGTTGTCCCGCTCCAGGAGCTCGACCCCCAAGGTGCGCTCCAGCTTCTGGATCTGGCGGCTCAGCGGCGGCTGGGTCATGCGGAGCCGCTGCGCGGCCCGGCCGAAGTGCAGCTCCTCCGCCACGACGATGAAGTTGCGGGCCTGGTCCAAGGTGAACATGACGCCTTTCCGTCGGTGTCTCCCGTGCGTCGCCCCGGCCTCGCCCGGACCATCCGCGACCGGAGCGGATCAGGCGCTCTCGCGCCGCACGATCTCGCCCACCACGTGCTCGATCCGGGCCTCGTCGTGGCTCAGGGCGATGTCGGCGGCGCTCTCTCCGATCTGCTCGAGGGGGAAGCGCACGGTGGTCAGCCCGGGGGAGAAGTCGCGCAGGTTGGGGATGTCGTCGAAGCCGGCCACCCACAGATCGTCCGGCACGAGCAGTCCGGCGTGCCGGAAGCCCGCGATCGCGCCCAGCGCCATGACGTCGTTGCCGACGACGACCGTGAGCCCGCGGACGGCTCCGGGGCCAAGCCGGTGCAGCAGTCCTCTGGCGGCCTCGTAGCCGCCCTGGCTGTTGAAGCCCTCCGTCAGCTCGGCCTCCACCGTCAGGCCGGCCCGCTCCAGGGCCGAGCAGAAGCCCGCCCGGCGCTCCGCCGCGCTGGCCAGCTCCGCCGGGCCGCCCAGGAAGGCGAAGCGGGTCCGGCCCGCCCCGATCAGCATGTCCGTCAGGTCGGCGCCGGCGCTGCGGTTGTCGATGGTGACGGCCCCGGCGCCCTCGAGCCAGGCCTGGCCGATGGTCACCACCCGCCCCCCGTTCTTCTGGTAGCGGGTGAGCTCGGCGAGCAGCCGGGGGTCGATCTCCCGCCTGCGCGAACCGGCCATGATGATCGCGTCGGTGCGGTGGGCCGCGAAGGCCGCGACGGCGTCGAGCTGGTCGGTGCCGTCGGTGGCGGCCAGCAGCAGCTGGTGCCGGTCGGCGCGGGCCCGGCGCTGCACGCCCTTGGCGATCGAGGAGAAGTAGGGGTCGGCGATGTCGTGGACCACGAGCCCGACCAGTCCGGTGGTGGACCGTGCCAGCGCCTGCGCCTGGGCGTTGGCCACGTAGCCGAGGGCCTCCGCGGCGTCCCGGACGCGCTCCGCGATGTGCTCGGCCGGCCGGCGATCCGATCCGTTGAGCACCCGGGACGCCGTGGCCAGGGACACCCCGGCCTGCCTGGCCACCTGGGAGAGGGTCACTGCGCTCATCGTCCGGTCCTGCTTCCTCCCCACCGCATCCGGTGGGAGTCTCGTCCCCCGTGCCGGGGTGTCCGGTGGCGGAACGTGTTGACAGTCACACTGAGCCAACCCTAGAGTGGAAAGCGCTTTCCTACAAATTTCCCGAACCATCTGGAGTTGATGATGTCCGAACCCCGAGTTCTCCGCATCGCCATGAACGGCATCACCGGTCGCATGGGCTACCGCCAGCACCTGCTGCGCTCGATCCTGCCCATCCGGGACCAGGGAGGCGTGACCCTGCCGGACGGCAGCCGCGTGACCGTGGAGCCGATCCTCGTGGGCCGCAACGAGGCCAAGGTCGCCGAGCTGGCGCGCCGGCACGGCGTGGAGCACTGGACCACCGACCTCCACGCGGTCATCGAGGACCCCTCCGTGGACATCGTCTTCGACGCCTCCATGACCAGCCTCCGGGCGGAGACGCTCCGGAACGCGATGCGCGCCGGCAAGCACGTCTACACCGAGAAGCCGACGGCCGAGACCCTGGAGGAGGCGGTCGAGCTGGCACAGATCGCCCAGGAGCGCGGTGTCACCGCCGGCGTGGTCCACGACAAGCTCTACCTCCCGGGTCTCGTGAAGCTGCGCCGGCTCGTGGACGAGGGCTTCTTCGGCCGGATCCTGTCCCTGCGCGGCGAGTTCGGGTACTGGGTCTTCGAGGGCGAGCACCAGGAGGCCCAGCGCCCGTCCTGGAACTACCGTCGCGAGGACGGGGGGTCCATGACCGTGGACATGTACTGCCACTGGAACTACGTCCTCGAGGGCATCGTGGGGCCCGTCCGGTCCGTCACCTCGACGGCCGTGACGCACATCCCCGCGCGGTGGGACGAGCAGGGCCACGAGTACCCGGCCACCGCCGACGACGCCGCCTACGGCGTCTTCGAGCTCGAGACCCCCGAGGGCGACCCCGTGGTCGCCCAGATCAACTCCTCCTGGGCCGTGCGCGTGTACCGCGACGAGCTCGTGGAGTTCCAGGTGGACGGCACCCACGGCTCGGCGGTCGCCGGGCTGAACAAGTGCGTGGCCCAGCAGCGGGCCCACACGCCCAAGCCGGTCTGGAACCCGGACCTGCCCGTCACCGAGTCCTTCCGCGACCAGTGGCTGGAGGTGCCCGCCAACGCCCAGCTGGACAACGGCTTCAAGGCGCAGTGGGAGGAGTTCCTGGCCGACGTCGTCGCGGGCCGCGAGCACCGCTTCGGGCTGCTCTCCGCCGCGCGCGGGGTGCAGCTGGCCGAGCTGGGCCTGCGCTCCTCCGCCGAGCGCCGCACCATCGACATCCCGGTGATCGAGCTGTCCCCGGCCGAGCGGCGCACCGCTGAGGCCGTCCGGTGAGCGCCGTGCTCCTGCCCGACGGCTGCGGGTCCCTGACCGAGCACGTGCTCTCCGGGCCGGGGAACTGGACCCGGCCGCAGGCACCCCTCACCGCGCGCAAGTCCTACGCCGCCGCGCACGTGGTGCCGCTCGTGCTCGGGGACAACACCCCCGGGGCGCCGGCGCAGCTCGACTGGGAGGCGACCCTGGGCTTCCGCCACGACATCTGGTCCTACGGGCTGGGAGTCGCCGACGCCATGGACACCGCCCAGCGCGGGATGGGCCTGGACTGGCCGGCCACCCAGCAGCTGATCCGGCGCTCGACCGCCGAGGCCTCGGCGGCGCTGGCCACCGGGAACCCGGCCCTGGAGGGCAGGACCGTCCGCGACCTCATCGCGTGCGGGGCGGGCACGGACCAGCTGGACCCGGCGGGCGTCGCGCCCGGCGAGACCGGGCTGCGCGCCGTGGTCGAGGCCTACCGGGAGCAGGTCGAGGTGGTCGAGGGCGCCGGGGCGAAGGTCATCCTGATGGCGTCCCGCGCGCTGGTGCGGGCCGCCCGGGACGCCGACGACTACCTGCGGATCTATTCCCAGCTGCTGGGCGAGGCCCGGCACCCGGTGGTCCTGCACTGGCTCGGGACGATGTTCGACCCGGCGCTGGCCGGCTACTGGGGCGGCGACGCCGTGGACACGGCCACGGAGACCTTTCTCGAGCTCATCCGGTCCCACCCGGGCAAGGTCGACGGCGTCAAGGTGTCCCTCCTGGACGCCGCGCACGAGACCCGGCTGCGGGCGGCGCTGCCGGAAGGGGTCCGCCTCTACACCGGCGACGACTTCAACTACCCCGAGCTCATCGACGGCGACGGCACCCAGCACTCCGACGCGCTGCTGGGCATCTTCGCGGGCATCTACCCGGCGGCGTCCACCGCGCTGCAGGCCTACGACGCCGGGGAGCCCGGCCGAGCGCGGGCCATCCTCGACTCCACCGAGGACCTCGGACGCCACGTCTTCAGCGCCCCGACCTTCTACTACAAGTGCGGCATCGCGTTCCTGTCGTGGCTCAACGGCAGCCAGCCCGGCTTCCAGATGGTCGGCGGGCTGCACTCGGGCCGTTCCGTGCCGCACCTGGTCGAGGTGTTCCGGCTGGCCGACCGGGCCGGGCTGCTGCTCGACCCGGAGCTCGCCGCGCGGCGGATGACCACCTTCCTGGACGGTGCGGGCCTCGGCGCGCCGGTCCTCGCCCCGGCCGGCGGCACCGGAGGTGCGGCATGAGCGCGGACTTCCAGCTGTCGCTGAACACGGGCACCACCCGCAACCTGACCCTGCAGCAGGCCGTGGACGCCGCCGTCCGGGCGGGGCTGGGCCACATCGGCGTGTGGCGCGACCGCGTCGCCGAGGCCGGGCTCGAGAACGCGGCGCGGATCATCGCCGAGTCCGGTCTGCAGGTCTCCAGCCTGTGCCGCGGCGGCTTCCTCACGGCGGCGGACGAGGCCGGCCGGCGGTCCGCGCTCGAGAGCAACCGGGCCGCGATCCGGGAGGCCCGAACCCTGGGCACGAGCGAGCTGATCATGGTCGTCGGCGGTCTGCCCGCCGCCGCCCACGTCCTGGGCGGCGAGGGCGATCGGGGCGACAAGGACGTCGTGGCGGCCCGCGAGCGCGTGGCCGACCGGATCGCCGAGCTCGTGCCCTTCGCCCAGGAGCACGGCGTGCGCCTCGTGCTCGAGGCGCTCCACCCCATGTACGCGGCCGACCGGGCCGTGCTCTCCACGCTCGAGCAGGCCCTGGACCTCGCGGCACCGCACCCGGTGGACGCCGTGGGCGTCGTCGTGGACACCTTCCACGTCTGGTGGGACCCCGCGCTGGAGGCCCAGATCGCCCGGGCCGGGACGGAGGGCCGGCTGGCGTCCTACCAGGTCTGCGACTTCAACCTGCCGATCGCCTCCGACGCCCTGCTCTCCCGCGGGATGATGGGGGACGGGGTGATCGACTTCGGCACGATCGGGCGCTGGGTCGCCGCCGCCGGCTACACGGGCCCCGTCGAGGTCGAGATCTTCAACCAGGAGATCTTCGACCAGGACCCGGACACCACGCTGGCCGTCATGAAGGAGCGCTGGGAGTCCCTCGTGCTGCCGTCCCTGACCGGCGTGCCCGCTCGCGCGACCGCCTGACGTGGGCCCGCACGAGCTCGGCGACCGGCCCCGGGTGGTCGTGGCCCCCGACAAGTTCAAGGGCTCGCTGACGGCGGCCCAGGCCGCCGCCGCGCTCGCGGCCGGGGTGCGCCGGCACCGGCCCGGGGCCCGGATCCCTGCCCTGCCCCTGGCCGACGGGGGCGAGGGCACGGTCGACGCCGCGGTGGCGGCCGGGGCGCGGTCGCGCTGCACCCTCGCCCGGGCGCCGTGGAGGGCCGGGTGCGGGCCCGCTGGGCGGTGCTCACGGCACCCTCCGGCGCCACCACCGCGGTGATCGAGTCCGCCCGGGCCAGCGGTCTGGACCAGGTGCGCCCGAGTCCCGTCACGGCCCGCGCGGCGCACAGCTACGGCTGCGGCCAGCTGATCCGGGCGGCGCTGGACGCCGCGCTCCGGCGCTGGGCCGGGCTGTTGGCCGGAATCGAGGGCGCTCGTCCCTTCCTCCTCCCGGGGGCCGGCGCCGCCGGCGGCTTCCCGGCCCCGACCCCGGCGACGCTCGAGCGCGGCTTCGACCTCGTGTCCTCCCTCGTGGGGCTCGAGGAGCAGCTCCAGGACGCGGACCTGCTCGTCGTCGGCGAGGGGTCGTTGGACCTCCAGTCGCTGCAGGGCAAGGCGCCGCTCGCCGCGGCCGCGCTCGCCGCGGCCCGGGGCGTGCCCGTCGTGGCCGTGGCCGGGCGGCTGGCCCTGTCCGAGGAGCAGCTGCTCGGCGCGGGGTCCTGGCGGCCACCTCGCTCGTGGGCGTCGCGCCCTCCGCCCGGGCCGCCCAGGACGAGGCGGCGCGCTACGGCCCGCCGGCGACAGTGGAGGCGCTGCGCCTCCTGGCCGGCGCGCCGTCCGTTCCCCGAGGGCGCGCCGCCCCCGTGTCCGGGGCCTGAACCACCGTAGATTTGTGGTTGACGTCACAGTGGTCGGCCACTAGCCTGGACGCAACGCAGCTCTGGAAAACGCTTTCCCATTCGTTCCGAGGAGATACCGATGACATCGAGTCACATCCACGCTGGACCGCACCGGGAGCCCCGGGCGCGGACGGTCCGAAAGGTGGTCCCGGAATGAGCGTCGTGGAGGAGATCACCCGGAAGGGCCTGCCGGAGGGGCAGACCAAGGGCAAGCGGTCCCGGGGCGGGGCCCGGGCCGAGCGGCGGGACAACAAGGCGGCGGCGATCTTCCTGGCGCCCTGGATCGTGGGACTCGTGGTCATCACCCTGGGCCCCATGGTGATGTCCCTCTACCTCTCGTTCACCGACTACAACCTCATGCGGGCGCCCGACTGGATCGGGACGGAGAACTTCTCCCGGATGCTGGCGGACGAGCGGCTGCACAACTCGCTGCAGGTGACCTTCACGTACGTGTTCGTCGGGGTGCCGCTGCAGCTCGTGCTGGCCCTGGCGATCGCCATGGTCCTCGACCGGGGCCTGCGCGGCCTCGCGTTCTACCGCTCCGTCTTCTACCTGCCCTCGCTGCTCGGCTCCTCGGTGGCCATCGCCATCCTCTGGAAGCAGCTCTTCGGCACCACCGGACTGGTCAACCAGGTCCTGGCCCTCGTGGGCATCGAGGGCATCGGCTGGATCGCGGATCCCCGGACCGCGCTCGGCAGCATCATCCTGCTGCACGTGTGGACCTTCGGGGCGCCGATGATCATCTTCCTCGCGGGCCTGCGCCAGATCCCCACCATGTACTACGAGGCGGCCTCGATCGACGGCGCCGGCAGGATCACGCAGTTCTTCCGGATCACGCTGCCGCTGCTGAGCCCCATCATCTTCTTCAACCTGGTGCTGCAGATCATCCAGGCGTTCCAGTCCTTCACGCAGGCGTTCATCGTCTCCGGCGGACGAGGAGGTCCGTCCGACTCGACGATGTTCTTCACGCTCTACCTGTACCAGACGGGCTTCGGCCGGTTCGACATGGGCTACGCCGCGGCCATGGCCTGGCTGCTGCTCGTCATCATCGGGGCGTTCACCGCTCTCAACTTCATCGCGTCTAAGTATTGGGTGTTCTACGATGACTAATTCGACAATCGCCTACGACCCCGCCCCGACCCTCGAGCAGGGTTCCGATCCGGCGCCCTCCGCGGCCTCGGAGCACGGAAAGAAGAGGGGGCCCGGCCCGCGGGCGCGGATCCGCTCCATGCTCAAGCACCTGGCGCTGATCCTCACCGGCGGCGTGATGATCTATCCGCTGCTGTGGATGGTGGCGAGCTCCCTGCGCCCCGACGACATCATCTTCCGCGAGCCCGGGATCCTGCTGCAGACGCTCGAGACCGCGAACTACTCGGACGGGTGGGGCGCCCTGTCCAGCCCGTTCAGCGTGTACCTGTTCAACTCCGCCGTGGTGGTGCTCGGGTGCATCGTCGGAAACCTGGTCTCCTGCTCCATGGCGGCCTACGCGTTCGCCCGGCTGGAGTTCCGCTTCAAGAAGCCGGCCTTCGCCCTCATGCTCCTCACGATCATGCTGCCGTTCCACGTGGTGATCGTGCCGCAGTACATCATGTTCTCCCAGATCGGGTGGGTGAACACCTTCTGGCCCCTGATCGTGCCGAAGCTTCTCGCCACCGACGCGTTCTTCGTGTTCCTCATGGTGCAGTTCATCCGGGGCATCCCCAAGGACATGGACGAGGCGGCGCGGATCGACGGCGCCGGGCACGCCCGGATCTTCGGGCAGATCATCCTGCCGATGATGGTCCCGGCCCTGGCCACCACCACGATCTTCACGTTCATCTGGACCTGGAACGACTTCTTCAGCGCCCTCATCTACCTGACCGACCCGAACATGTTCACCGTCCCCGTGGCCCTGCGGGCCTTCGTGGACGCCTCCGGGGAGTCCTCGTGGGGGTCCCTGTTCGCGATGTCGATCGTGTCCCTGCTGCCGGTGTTCATCGCCTTCCTCGTGGGACAGAAGTTCCTCGTCAAGGGCATCGCCACCACGGGCATCAAGTAACGGCCGGCGGGCCCGGCCCCATCCACCGCACATCCACCCCCAGAACCAGGAGCCATCGATGGACAGCGCAGAGCACACCGGCACGGCACGGCCGGGGAGGCGGACCCGGTACGTCCTGGTCGGCACCGGCAACCGGTGCGAGATGTACATCCGTTCCTTGCTGGACGACCACGCCGACGTCGCCGAGCTGGTGGCGGTGGGCGACACCAACCCCGGGCGGGCCGAGCACTACCGCCGGCTGGCCGAGGAGACGTCGGGCGCCCGGATCGGCGTCCTGGACCCCGCGGAGCTCTCCCGGACGGTCCGGGAGCAGGGGATCGACCGGGTCATCATCACCACCCCCGACCTCACCCACGCCGACTACATCTGCGAGACGCTGCGCGCCGGGGCCGACGCCGTCGTCGAGAAGCCCCTGACCGTGGACGCGGAGGGCTGCCGGCGCATCGGGGCGGCCGTCGAGGAGACCGGCCGCCACGTGGTGGTGACCTTCAACTACCGGTACTCCCCGCGCAACACCGCGCTCAAGGACGTGGTCCGGTCCGGGCGGATCGGCACGGTCACCTCCGTGGACTTCAGCTGGATGCTCGACACCGTGCACGGCGCCGACTACTTCCGCCGCTGGCACCGGCAGAAGGAGAACTCCGGCGGGCTGCTGGTGCACAAGTCCTCGCACCACTTCGACCTGGTCAACTGGTGGCTGGCCGACACCCCGGAACGGGTCTTCGCCTCGGGCGGGCTGCGGTTCTACGGCCGGGACAACGCCGAGGCCCGGGCTCGCGCGGGCGCCCCGGGACGTGACGTCGAGGGCGGCGACCCCTTCGCCCTGGACCTGCGCACCGACGAGCGCCTCAGCAGGCTCTACCTCGACCACCAGCACCACGACGGGTACCGCCGGGACCAGGACGTGTTCTCCGACGGGATCAGCATCGAGGACAACCTGGCGCTCGTGGTCGACTACGCGCGGGGCGCCACCCTGTCCTACTCCCTGAACGCGCACTCCCCGTGGGAGGGGTACCGGGTGGCCGTCAACGGCACCGAGGGCCGGGCCGAGCTGGAGGTCGTGGAACGGGCGGCCGTGCTGCCCGCGAGCGGCGGCTCCCCGGTGGATCCCTCGGTCACGGCGGGCCCCCACCGGGGCGGGGCTCGCAGCCGCGGCGAGCGCCTGACCGTCCAGCGCCACTGGGACGCCGCGGAGGAGGTCACCATCAGCAACGGGGCGGGCAGCCACGGGGGCGGGGACCGCCTGCTGCTGGCGGACGTCTTCCGGGGCCCCGGCGAGGACCCGTACGGCCGGCCCTCCGGCTACCGGGACGGCGTGGCGGCGGTGGCCGTCGGCATCGCCGGCAACCGGTCCCTGGAGTCCGGGCTGCCCGTCCGGATCGCCGAGCTGGACCTGGGGGCGGCTGCCGGGGCGCACCGGAGCGGGGTCCCGGCATGAGCCGCGTCCTCGTCACCGGCGGTGCGGGCCGGCTCGGCCGCAGCGTGGTCGCCGGGCTCGCGGAGGCCGGCTACGACGTCGTCAGCGTCGACCGGTCCCTGCCCCCGGACCCCCGCTCCGCCGACCAGCACCCCGCCGTGGAGCACCGCGGCGCGGAGCTCACCGACCCGGACGCCACGCACGCGCTGATGCGCAGCACCCGCCCGGACGCCGTAGTCAACCTCGCGGCCATCGCCGTCCCGTTCAGCGCCCCCGAGCACGTCATCCTGCGGACCAACGCGGTGATCGCGCACAACGTGGCCGGCGCGGCGACCGAGGCCGGGGTGCGGCGGATCGTCATGGCCAGCAGCCCCACGGTGCTGGGCTACGGCTCCCCGGCGGGCTGGCTGCCGCCCGCGCTCCCGCTGACCGAGGAGACCCCGCCCCGGCCCTGGCACGCCTACGGGCTGTCCAAGCACGTGGCGGAGCAGGTCGCGCAGATGTTCGCCGCGGCCCGGGGCGAGGCCGTGCGCTACGCGTCCTTCCGCCCCTGCTACGTGATCGCGCCCGAGGAGTGGGCGGGCGCCCCGACCCAGCAGGGCCACACCGTGCGGGAGCGGCTCGACGACCCCGCGCTCGCGGCGCCGGCGCTGTTCAACTACGTGGACGCCCGCGACGTCACGTCCTTCCTGGAGGCGCTGCTCGAGCGGATGGGCGCGATCCGCAACGGCGACACCTTCCTCGTGGGCGCCGCCGACGCCCTGGCCCGGCGCCCGCTCGCCGAGCTGATCCCCGAGTTCGTCCCGGGGAGCGAGCAGCTCGCGGCCGGTCTGACCGGGACGGCCCCCGCCTTCAGCATCGACAAGGCCCGCCGGGTCCTGGACTGGGAGCCGGCGCGCAGCTGGCGCACCGAGCTCCGGGAGGACCCCGTGGCCGCCGGGTCCGGGGAGCCCGCGGGCGCCGGCCGGCACGGGAAGGACACCGCATGAGCATCGCCGCCCTGCACACGGAGCTCATCACGGCCCGGCTGCTGCGCAGCTGGGGGCCGGAGGCACCGCGGAACCACCTCGTCGCCGTCACGGTCGTGGCCGACGACGGCGCCACCGGCACCGGCTTCTCCTGGACCCCGACCATCGGGGCGACGGCCGTGAAGGCCCTCCTCGACGACGACCTCGCGGCCTTCGTGCTCGGGCGGTCCGAGAACCCCGAAGCCCTCTGGGACGACGCCTGGAAGCACCTGCACGAGGGAGGGGCCGGGCTGACCGGAGTCGCGCTCGCGGGCGTGGACCTGGCGCTGTGGGACCTCCGGGCCCGGCGGGCCGGGGTCTCGATCACCTCCCTGCTGGGCCGGCGGCAGGCGAGCGTGGCTGTCTACGGCTCGGGCGTGAACCTGCACTACGCACTGGACGAGCTGCAGGACCAGGTGCGCCGGTGGGTCGCCGCCGGCTTCGGCGCGGTGAAGATCAAGGTGGGCCGGGCCGAGCTGCGCGAGGACGTGGCGCGCGTGGCCGCCGTCCGGGAGCTGCTCGGACCGGACCGCGGGCTCATGATCGACGCCAACCAGCGGTGGGACCTGCCGACGGCACGCCGGGCCCTGGACGCCCTGGCCGAGTTCGGGCCCTCGTGGCTCGAGGAGCCGCTGCGCGCGGACGACCTCGAGGGCTACCGGCAGCTGCGCCGGTTCAGCCGGGTCCCCATCGCCCTGGGGGAGAACCTGCACAACATCTACCGCTTCCGGGACTTCATCACGGCCGGCGCCGTGGACGTCGTCCAGCCCAACATCGTCCGGGTGGGCGGCATCACGCCGTTCCGGCGGATCGTGGAGCTGGCGCGCGCGCACAACGTGGGGATCGCCCCGCACCTGCTGCCGGACCTCTCCGGGCAGCTGGCCCTGACCCTCGCCGAGCCCACCCTGGTGGAGGTCGTGGAGGACGCCGGGTTCGCGGACCTCGGCATCCTGGCCGGACCGTCCCCGGTCGTGGTGACGGGCTCGCGGCTGGAGACCCGGGACCTGCCCGGTCTCGGCCTGCCGCTGCGGCAGCAGGTGCTGCCCGCCCTGGACGGGGCGCGCCTCTGAGCGCCGCCGCCGGAGCCCGCACAGCCGGAAGGCCCGCACCCCCGGAGGTGCGGGCCTTCCGGCTGTGCGGGCTCCGGCCGTCCGGGCGGGCGGCCCTCAGCGCTCCAGCACGGCCGGACGGTCCCGGCCCCGGACCCGGACCACGGGCCAGCGCGGGTCCACGGACAGGGGCCTGACCCCGTCGGGACCGAGCAGCACCGTGTCCTCGATCTTCGTGCCCGGCGCGGACGGGTTCCAGGTGAAGGCCTGGTGCTCGTGCACGAGGTCCGGCACCCCGGGGGCGAGCCGGGGATCCCGTCCGGCGTACCCGGCGGGCCCGCCCTGGTGGTGCCGGGTCCACTCCTCGGCGTCGAAGCCGTGGCGCGGATAGGAGTGCCGGAGCACCGGCAGCAGGTCCGCGAGGGGCAGGCCGGGGCGCAGTGCGTCGAGGACGTCCGCCTCGACCTCCGCGATCCTCGCCTCCGCGTCCGCCTCGACGGGGTCCGCCGGGCCGAACCGCACCCACCGGGTCACGTTGGCGATCAGCCCGCCGCGGCGGGCGCAGACGACCGCCATCGCGCGCCGGCCGACGGGCCCGGTGGTCGGCAGGGGATGGCGGTGGGGCAGACGGTCCGCGCCGCCGCAGAGCACCACGAGGGGTTCCGCGCCCGCGCGCACCAGGTCCGCGGTCAGCTCGGCGGCGAGCTCCCGCTCGGTGGTGCGCGGGCTCGCCCGGCTCAGGACGGTCGTGAGCACTGCCGCCGCGTCCTGGCACAGCTGCGCGTAGCGCTGCGCCTCGCCGGGGAGCAGGGAGGCCCGCGCCGCCCGCAGGGGTGCGGCGACGCAGTCCTCGGAGGCGACGGCCATCGAGCGCGCCCCGGGGAACCAGTCCTCCGGTGCTGCCAGGGAGCCGTGCCAGGGCACCTCGTGCAGCCGGACGCCCGCGGGCAGCTCCTCGGCCACCAGGCGGGCGGCCTCGTTGGCGGAGGTCACGACCGCGTCGCCGTCCGGGTGCACCAGGACGGCGGCCACCGGCGGGCCGGCGAGCGAGACGTGCACGCGCGCCCCGTCGAGGTACCAGGCCACGGCGGAGTGGCTCTGCAGCAGCACGGCGTCGACCCCGTGCGCGTCGAGCACGCGCAGCACCCGGCGGCGCTTCTCCGCCCGCTCCGGGGCGCTCACGCGTTCCGGCCCCGGGCCGCGTCCCCGAGCAGGGCCTCCGCCCGGGCGGCGTCGAGACGGCCGTCGGCGACGAGCACGCGCACCTCCCGCTCGACCGGCCGGTCCGTCGTCGTCGTGACGGCCGCGTCCCAGGCCAGGGCGAGCCCCACCCCCGGGTACCCGGCGTGCCGGACGAACCAGGGGTCGGCCGAGTCGTCGCCGCGCCGGAGGACGAGGGTCGCGGGGTGCCCCGCGAAGTCGGCGGAGAAGGCCAGCCACGGGGACGTGCTGCCGTGCACGGCCTCCTCGCCCGCCGCGTCTGCGGTGAAGACGTCCGCGTCCGTGCAGGCGGGAAGCCGCCAGAAGAACCCTCCGTAGCCGCCGCCGACCCGCCCGTTGGAGCCGGGGCTGCCGAGCCGCACCGGGTGGTCGCCGGCGGGGGAGAGCCGGAAGCGCAGGCCGAGCTCCCAGGCGTGCTCGTGCACGGGGCGGAACGTCCAGCGGCGCTCCTCGGTGAGCACCGCGGTGCCGTCCGGGCCCGTCCAGGCGAGCTCCTCGTCCAGGCGGTCGCCGGCGTGGTGGGCTGCGACGCGGACCACGTGGCCGTGGTCGTCCCGCCACACGTAGCGCTGCGCCTCCCGGGTGTAGGTGCGCCCGCCCCAGAAGTTGACGCCGTCCACGTCCTGGAGCGCCGTGGAGACGCCCAGGTGCCAGACGTGGTCCAGGGGCTGCTGGTCCGTGACGGTGACGCCGCCGAGGGTCCGGACGGGGTGCAGGAACGGGCGGGGGGACGCGGTCGGGGCGACGTCCTCGCCCGTGCGGACCTGCGCGACCTCGTGGCCGGCCACGACGAGGCGCTCACCGGCCGGGGCGGGATCCGCCCACGGCGCACCGAGCCCGCCGAAGCCCGACTGGGCCTTGACGGCGCGGGCCGCCCAGTCCTCCACCTCGGGGAGGACGGCCCGCCGTGCGCCGCCCTCCCCGTGCCACCGCACGTGCTCCGGGGCGATCGGCACGGGGTCCTGGGCGGTGCGCACGGCGTCGAGCACGCGCATGAACGCCCCCGTGGCGGCCAGGGGGCACAGCAGCGCGGTGCCGTGGCGGCGGGCGTCGACGAGGTTCTCCAGCAGGTTCGTGCGCCCGGCGGAGATGGTCCGCGTGCCCCCGGGCCCCGAGACGGTCAGCTCGTCCCGGGTGTAGTGGAGCACGGCCTGTCCTTCCGTGCCGTCGATCGTGATGAAGGGGTCCTGCTGCTGGTCGGCGCACAGCGTCAGGGCGCAGGTGACGGGGACGCCGGCCGCTGTCCGGATCTGCACGAGAGAGGTGTCGTCGGACTCGATCGCGTTGGCGCGGTACAGCTCGGTGCGCAGCTGCGCGACGTCCTCGGCGGACCGGGCCCCGGCGATGCGCAGCGCGGTCATGACCGCGTGGGCCAGCGGGTTCGTGACCACTCCGTCCACCACGTCCACGCCGCCGATGCGGCGCCGGCCGGCCCAGGGGGAGCGGGTGAAGTAGTCCGTGTCGCGGGACCACAGCCCCGTGGCGCCCACCGCGCGCAGCCGCCCGATCTCCCCGCTCTCGAGCAGCCGGTCGATGAACTCCAGCGCGTGGGAGCCCAGACTCTGGAACCCCACCTGGACCAGGCGGTCCGCGTCCTCGGCGGCCGTGAGCAGGCGGCCGAACTGCTCGAGGTTCGCCACCGGCGGCTTCTCGAGCAGGACGTCGGCCCCCAGATCCAGCGCCGCCAGGGCGAGATCGAAGTGGGTGTCGATCGGGGTGGAGACCACCACCACGTCGACGTCGAGGCCGGCTGCTCCCAGCTGCTCCAGAACGCCGAACATCGGCACCTCGGGCCCGATCGCTCCGTCGTCGTCGACGCGCCGGTCGACGGCCGCCACGAGGCGGACGCCGCCCTCCTTCTCGAGCCGACGGATGTTCTCCAGGTGCCGCTCGCCGAAGCCGCCGATCCCCACCAGGCAGACGCGGACGGGGGTCTCACGAGGGACGCCGGCGGGTGGGGCGGGAGCGGTCTGGGCATGCACGGGAGGTCTCCTCGAAGGCTGTAGGAATGCGCTTTCCAACGTATCGACTGGGCGCTCGGTGTGTCAACGGTCACACCGGGATGTCGCCTCGTCCGCCGACACGCCGCAGGCCCCGATCCGGGGATCGGAGCCTGCGGGGCAGCGGTGCCCCGGGGAGGGCGCCGTGGTGGTGGGGGTGGTGTTGCCGGTCCCGCCGGGGGGTCAGTCGGGCAGGCGGGTGCCGGTGGTGGTGTCGAAGAGGTGGAGGTGGTC